>NZ_JASHIT010000022.1:0-88667 GCF_030733595.1 Halomonas sp. MMSF_3323
CAGATCCACGAACTCTTGCCGCAGCACTGGAAGCCGGCAGACTGATCACTGAAAGAGGGTGATGCCCGGGCGCTTACTCCTGTCCTATCAGGCTCTAAAGTCCTCCTGGCTTGGCTAGCTAGGGGGCATCCATTCGAGATTACCTAGATTGGTCATTTGCTGATTCAATCCTCCTGAGCACTTCTGGTGCATTTGGCAAGTCTCCCTATTTTATCCAGTGGTTGGATAGGGATGCTTGCCGCTTTTTAGTGAGTGCTAATCTAGGTGATCTTTAAAAGAAAGCCAATATAAATAATAATCCTACGGAGAAAAGCAAATGAACAAACAGAATATCTACATCTCACGTCAAGATGCCTTGCGACTTGGTTTTAAGTTCTATATCGGTGGTTATTGCAGGAACTGTCAGCAGAATAAGACAATCCGATATACCTGCAATAGCTGCTGCGTAAACTGCAATGGAAAGAAGAAGGGGGAAGAATGATGGATTACAACGCATTCGAAGGCATTCCAGATGCCATCATCTTTCTTTGTATGGTCTGTGATCAAAAGCCCCTTGAAGGTCTACCTGTAGGTGTTAAATGCCTTGGTAAGAAGCGCTATGCGCCTTTCTACGTCCTTCCTAGTGGTAAACACCATGTTGTTAAGAAGCCCCGTTGTAGGACTCCTGAAGAGGCTCATAAGTATTATCAGTGGCTCATCATCGATGCTGGGCAACGTTCGTTAGGTCAGTGGAAGGAAGAACCAACGTTCAATCTTCATCTCGCCAATTATATCTTGCACGGGATTCTTGAACCGCTTGCTAATGACTGGGAAGCGGGTAGGGAGACAGTATATGGCTAAGAGCGATTTTGAATTCACTCCCTGCGAAGAGTGCCCATATTCATCAGTTGAAGATATTGGTGCGCTAGTTTTTATGGATAAACATTTCTCAGTGCCTGCTACAAAGGGCACTTTTGATTTTCTATCGCATCTATTCAACCACCACCCCTACGATCTACATTTTTTGTATTTGAAATCTCAGGAATACTACATGATTGAGAATTCGCAAAAGCGTATGTCCTTTGAACGATACGTAGCAAAAGTTCGACGGGGTTTAGAACAATACCAAGAGGAGCATAATGGCTAATTTTAGAACACTATCAACAGAACAAACACGCGTAGCAGACCTTACCAATGAAGTTATTGAGCTATCGCGTAAAGAGCTATCTCTCGATAACGCTTTCAAGACATTCTTTGAGATGGAGCAGAGCGAGCCTGTTCTTAATGCAGCCTTGATGTACCTCAAGAGTCTGCTGAACCGTGACTTCGAACTTGTCCCACATAAAGATTCAACAAATTTTGAAAAGAAAGTGGTGCAGGAGATCAATGATAGCTTTGACAACCTAGAAAGCTATACCAAGCGAGAATTTGTCGGAAATATTTTATCGTTTCTATCATATGGATGTGCCTTGTTCGAGTGTACATACAAGCGAGAGGGTGGAATAACTTCAGTAAAGAATCTTACCCCTATTCGCGTACAGGACGTTGCTAAGTGGAGCTTCGACCAAGGTAAACTCGCCAAAGTAAAAGTAAACAATCCTTATGATGGTTCAGACATCATCGAATCTTTTAACTTTGAGCCCGTAGAAGTCAGAGGTGATAAGCTGGCATTCTTTAGGCTGTTCCCCTCTACAGACCGACCTTTGGGCTGCTCACTGCTCCAGTCTGCCTATGTTCCTTATAAGTCAAAGTCAGTGATTTCTCAGTATCAACTTATCGGAATTGCGAAATCATTCGGCAATACACTCTTGCTGAAGGCTCCTTCAGAGTATCTGAATAGTTATCTGACCAACGAAGGCGATGCAGATCAAGCCCAGTATATGCAATATCTGCTTGAGAGTATGGAGCTTCTTCATTCTGGTGCCCGTTCATACGCTGCTATGCCAAGTGACGTTAACCATGGTGGCCAATCAGAGTTTGATATTTCAACAATCTCAAAGATTCAAGCGAACGACTATACAGCAGACAGCACTATCGAGCGATTGAACAGCGAAATGTTGATGAGTTTGATGGCAAATATTCTAGAGCTTGGTAATGGTGCCTCAGGTAGTTATTCTCTAGCTGAAGAAAAATCAAATATCGTGGCGCTCTTCGTGAAAACAATTCAAGCAACAATCTCTGATCAGCTTCTTAAGGTGATTAAGAAGTGCTTTGAATTGAACAGTCTCGACTATAAGCATCTTCCAAAGATTAAGTTTGAGAATGTCGAAGACCCTGACTTTGAGACAGTTTCCAAGTACTTCAATCGTCTAGCCATGGCAGGTCTAATTACTCCTGATCAGAATATCGAATCTTATCTTCGTGAAGTCGGCAATGCTCCGATGGCAGATTATTCAAAGGCTCTCAATACAGAGAGTTCTGCTGATCCTGTTGAGCGGGCTGATGAGGAGAAGCAACTATGATTGATCCAACTTCAGACGTAGGGCGAATCAGACTTCTAACAGGTGATATTGACGAGCCTTACTACTTCGAGGATGACATTTACCTATATTACCTTAATGAGGGAATGTCAGAGCTTGAGGTTGCTATTGAGATAACCAATAACATCATTGCTTATCTAAGCCTTTCTCCAACACGCGAGAGAACGGGAAGTATTGAGGTATACCAACAGAACCTTACCTTCCTACAACAGCGTCTTAAGGACATGGAGAAAGATAACCAAGCGAAGAACAAAATCATTCCAGCGATTATCAACCCTGGACAAAAATCATGGTGTTGGCTTGATGAAATCTTTCAAAACAATAAGGAGTAAGGTTATGAGTATGATGGAATACATGCGTCAGTTTAGCGCATTCAAACAAGAGAAAGAACTTGAAGAAGCTACACAAGCTGCCGAAGAGGCAGATCGGGAGTTCCTACGAGACAAGCTTATCAAGTTCGTTTACAAAGATGAAATTGTCGATCAGGTACTTCCTGCTATGGAACTTCTTCATCAATATGAATTATCGGATTCAATTCTAGAGCTTCTTGCTTTCAAAGAATCTGAAATCCAGAAGCTTGTAGAACACAAAGAGTTCTTTGAGCAACAAACTTCCGAGGCTGACCATGAACTAGATGCGGAAGCTGAAGAAGAGCAGGATCTTGTTGATCTTGTTGACCAATATCTAAACGATAAATACAGCAATTGAGGTAATTAAAATGGCTAAAGTGGAAAGTAATATCGGTCGTAACGGTCCGAGTTTTATTATTGAAATGGGTGGTGAGCATGACGTAACTATGCGTCAGGTCGTCGTATCTGCTGACTTCAGTGAAGGCGACATTATCGAGAGCCCCAGTAGTGCTGTTTCTGCCACTTCAGACTCTGTTATGGGCATCGTCACCAAGGATTGTGTATCCGGCGACACCGTAGCTGTTCTCTCGAATGGACAGCCTACCACCGTGGATGGCTACAAGCTGGCGTATGGGGACGCCGATGAAGGCACCGTGAATGACCTCCTGCGAGCAATGCAGATTGTCGTCGTAAAGCTTTAATCACAAATATAAATAGGAATCAATATTATGAGTATTTTGAGTAACACTGAAGTAGTTGATCGCACAGCCAGCATCGCAAAGGTGAAATCTCTGCCCACCCTCATCGGTAGCTTGGGCGTCTTCGGCTCTACACAGCTTGTGGGTAGTGACAGTATTCAGTTTGACGTTCAACAGGACGGCTCTCTGTACGTACTCGAAGACCATCTAATGGGCGTGCAAGAGAAGAACAGCACCACTGATACCAAATACGACATCCATACTCTTCCACTGATGCATCAGAGCGTTTCCAAGGCGCTTACCCGTCAGATGCTGAGCGGTGTTCGTGCATTTGGACAGGAAGGTGAGGAACAGCTTTCACGGGCTATTGCTACCGAGCTTGAGAAGCAATCTAACCACCTGGACCTGACCAAAGAATATCTGATGGCTTCTGCCCTGATCAAGAATCAGGTCTCTTCAAACGTGCATGGGGTAGTGGACTTCTCTAGCGAGTTCTCCATCAGCCGTCCTACCGAAGACCTTACCGATGCAAACCTGCTTGGTGGTCTGCGTAGCGCTATGAAGAAGGCGCGCAGTGGCGTGAATGGTCGTGGCCTTGTGCAGGGCTATACGGCTCTGGTTTCTGAGCAGATGTGGGAGTTTCTAGTCACTTCTAACGCCCTTAGCGAGACCTATCAGAATGGTCAGGCGTTCCCGAATGGCAATCCTCTGCTGCTGAACATCCCCGAGCTTAACGGGCATAGCGTGTTCCGCTGGGGCAATATCGACTTCATCCTCTATGACCAGACCTTCCAAGATCGTGCTGGTAACGTCGATCAAGTCCTTGCCGATGATACTGGTGTGATGTTCCCGAAGGTCACTGGCGGCAGCTTGGGTAGTTTCTTCGCTGGTCCCTCTAGCCGTATCGACTTCCAGTCTGCACCTCTGGCAGAGCGCTATGCATACTCGCAGATGGGTGCCAAGCGTCAGCATGTAGATGTCGAAAGTGAGAGTAATTGGCTACCCCTGATCACTGCACCCGGAGCCGTGGTTGATCTGAGCTTTACTGCTGCTTGATCTTAAGCATCTAAAGAAAGGGGTGGGGCGCTTGCCTTGCCCCTTTTTTATTTGGAGGTATGTAATGGCTAATAACAAAAAGGAGCGTCCATATTCCCTAGCAATTGATCAGGACACTCTTTCAGATATTCCTTGTATTGCGCCACTAAGCGATAAACAAGAAAGATTTGTGAATTGCAAGAGTAATTTTGTCTTTTATGGTGGTGGACAGAACGCTGCAAAGACTTACTACAGTATAATGAATCTTCTAGTAGGCGCTGTTGACGATGAATATTTTACAGCAACGGTTATCCGTGATTCGTTGAGAAAGGTCAAGCAGAGTGGTGGTCTATGGGATATGTCTAAAAAGCTGTTCCCTAAGTTCTCTGCGACCTCTAATGGTATAGAGTATACGTTCAAATTCCCTATCGGTAGCTCTATTAAATATGGACATCTACAAGCCGGTAAAGCTGAAGAGCTACACCAGGGTTCTAACAATACAATGATTGTCGTTGATGAGATTTGTGATCCAGATATTACCGAAGATGACATCCTCTATCTGCTTAATCGTCTTCGTGGTTCATCTCGTCAAGCCAAGCAAATGAAGGCTACTGGGAATCCATCTTACCACTCATTTATGCGGGTATGGCTTGAGAAAGCTGGCTATGTTGACCCTGAGACAGGTTTTGAGATCCCCGAAAAGAACGGTAAGGAAGTCTTTTTTTCGGTAGTTAATGGTGAAGTGGTATTTGCTGATACCAAGAAAGAAATGAAAGAGCGCTTTGGCGAGGTCGCTGCTAAGAATGCGATGACCTTCACAGCGATACATGCTCGTATCTATGATAATCCTTTCGCTCTGAAATACGATCAGATGGCAGTCACTACTATGGAGAATTTCAAGCCCGATGAGCGCGACAGGCTTCTTCATGGCTGCTGGAAGAGTACTGATCATAAAGGCTACATCAAGAAAGAGATGTTTCACCTTATCGACCGTTCAGATGTACCTCTTACAGGTAACTTGGTAGAGGTTAGGGCTTGGGATTTCGCAGCCAGTCGTATTGGTGAGAATGGTGAAATGTCTCCTGATGCTACTGTGGGAATTAAAGGTAAGTACAGTCCTGACACTGGTGATATTTACATTACCGATATGGTTAGGATGTTCGAGTCTTTTGCAGTGGTTGAAGAAGTCATGCTTAGGACCGCTAGGGAAGATGGTAGACAGTGCGTTGTTAGTATTCCTGTAGATTCTGGTGCAGCAGGTAAACAGGTTGCGCTGCAAAGAAAAGCGAAGCTTCTCAAGTGCGGTAGCAAGACAGTACTCCAAAAGACAAGCAACTCTAAGATAAATCGTGCCATTCCCTTCATCCAAGCGGTACAGGAGGGCAGAGTACATGTTGTTCGTGGAGTCTTCGAAGATGACCAATGGCGAGAGCTTGAGTTATTCGATGGATCACGTTCAACAAGGTCAAGAAAAGATGATGTACCAGATAGCTGTGCGGACCTCGTTAACACCTTTCTCGATAAGCTAGTGATCCAAAGCAACGTCAAGATTGGTTCTGATCCTTCGGCACGTCAGAGGTTGAGCAGACTTGGCGGAAAAACACTACTTTGAGAGGTGAATTATGAGTAAGAAAATCGCATCGCTCTATGCTGATCTTAGCTATAGGGTTGACTATAAGGGGCTTCGACAGTTCCAAAAAAGCCTTGAAAGCGCGAATAAGAAAGTTAGGGAATACGAAAAGAAGCTTCATGACAATACCACCAAGCGTACAAAAGGCCAAATTGCAGGGTTGGTAGCTATTGAGAAGCGTCTGAACAGTCAACGTGGAAAGCTCTATCAGCTACGCCAAGACTACATGAAGATCAATCGTGAGTACCACGCTGGTAACGTCTCCCTGGAGCGTCGTAACAGGCTGCTTGGCGAGATGAATACACGAATGCGCAGCCTCAGAAAGGCCAGTGTTGAAGCGAATACAGCCTTTAATCATGTGCGTTCTGGTGGTGCTTCTAGCGTTGCTGCTGGTAGGTCAGGTATTGGGCACTCTAGGGCAGCTACTATGGGTGCGACCATGGGCAGCGCCGCGAGGATGATGTCAGGACCAGCTATGGCGGGTGCTGCTGCTGCTGTGGGGACAGGTATGGCAATGTACTCGTCTAACGAAGCCTACCAGCGTCTTGAGTCTGTCAGGGCATCATTCACCGCTCTAGAAGGCTCTGTACAGGGTGCTAACGAGCGACTTAAGGATTTGTACGGCGTTGCTCAGTACTTCGGGCAGAGCTTTATGGGAGTAGCCGAAGGGTATCGCTCATGGTCTAACGCCCTAAAAGGCTCTTCTGTAGAAGGGCAGGCTATGGAGATGTTCACGCAGATGACTGCATGGGCAACCAGCATGGGTCTCTCACAAGATCGTGTTGCTTCTGTGCAGCTCGCACTAGGGCAAATCGGTGCAAATAATTTTTTGCAAGCTCAGGAAGTCAATCAGCTCACCGAACATGGTGTTTCTCGCCAAATGCTTGCAGAGTCTATGGGAATGACTATCCCTGAGTTTATGAATCAAATGGAAGCAGGAGCGATAAGCGCCCAAAAGCTCTTGCCAAGTTTGATGAATTTGATGGTAAGTCGTGCCAACGTAGGTGGTGCGCTAGATAGCAGGCGTACCAGTACAGCGGCAGAGCAACAGCGAGCAGGAAACGTTGCTTTTCTCTCAAATGCTACCGTGAATAAGCATGGTCTTGATAGCGCTATGCGTTCAATCTACACCGGGATGCAAGAGTCTCTTGGTAACATGAATAAGTTCTTTGAAGAGCTTGGTGAACTGTTTGACTATCTTGGTCCTATTGCTCGTGATCGTCTAAATGCCTTTGGCAATCTTTTGAATAGTATCGGTAATCTTTCCGAATCATTTGACGGAATTGACTTCGAAAATCCGCTTATGAATACCGCGGATGTGATGAATGACATTTCAGTATGGGTGAATAGGGTAGCAGATATTATCGATACCATTAGGTCTGATACATCTTGGGAGAGCAAGGTCAGTGGCATCTCAGATATCCTTGTGGATCACCTACGCGACATCGCAGAAAGATTTATCAATGGTGTGATCAACAAGATCAACTATGTACTACCGTCAGCTATGGAGTTGAGTCATGTGAGATTTGGGCCATCATCAGGTTCACTGAGTGCGGATATGCTGATGCTTAGTCCCGACACTATCCAAGGTCTTTCTAACAATATGGACCGTGCTAGACAAGCTATCGCACCAATGCTTAATGCTCAAGGTGGTATCAGTGACCCTAATCAGGTTCCCTTCGGACCACCTATCGACCGTAATGGCAATCCTATGAATGGTACAACCAACGTCTATCACCAGACCATCTCACCAACTCTAGAGATCAATGGTGCACAAGATGTTGAAGCTATTAAATATGAGATTGGTCACTATCTTGATCAGGTTATTCGCACAACGTCAATGTCACAGCCCAAGACAGAGAGGTAATCAATGCATATCAAGATTCTCTATGCTCTTGTAGCAACACTGTTCCTAGTGATTGGTCATGGTGCTTACAGTGACCATAAAGATAATATCCTTCAACATGACTGGACAGATGGTGATGAAGTCTTCCAGAGTCAACAGCTTGAAGAGATTTTCGATAGGTTGACAGTGTTGGAGCATGAATAGCGTTTGTTACATTAAGTGGTAAGTAGCTTGTAAGGGTACTGGTTAGTGATTAACTATCATTGATCAATACCCTTTTTTAATACCTTGCATAGTCGTTACACGTAAGGGAAGAGTGGTTGTATAGGGTATAAATAATATATGTTGGGCTTGTCCCATAAAAGTTGCGCGATTTAATCGATAATAATTGCTATCCAGTGTTGATAAGTCTTGATGAGTTATTAACAGAGATATCCCCAGTTTTTGCCAGTACCTTCGGCAGTAGGGGAGAGGTGCTTACCAACTGTTCTAAGCATGTGAGCTTTCTTATTTAACATAACAATAATTTTGCGAATTGGTTTCGAGGTCTTTGCTACTACTTGAGAGAGTATGGCAAGCAATTTCTTTAGATTATTCTGTTACATTGCCAAGGGTTTTTAGATTCTTTGGTAAGGATGGCGTAGATTATGGAAATGGTTTCTAGAGGGGGTATTCGTGGGGGATTAACCCAAGTATAGGAATGGTTGAAAACTGCTCTCGCATACAATGCTATACTGCTTAGTGTATTTAGAGGAGGGTGGGGATGGAAATAGAGATTGATATTGATAGGGTTTCTGCAGCTCTATCACATAGTAAGGCTCTTAAAGACTTAGCTGTTAGGTATCATGAGCTATCGATTCGTGACGGCATTTTTCCATGGAATCTAGCATATGTTGCTCAGAAGTCTTCTTACGACCTTTTTTTCGATGACCCTACTGGTGCGTATATAGATTTTTTCCTTGATCGAAAAGCTTTTAATCTGGAAGTGTCTCGACACACCAAGATGTTTGGGCTTAGGAGCTATACAGTAAATGTAGAGAAGTACATCGATTTTATTTTGTTTGCTAAAATATTACAGTCTTATGCATTCGCTAGAGTTTGGAGTGATAGGGTTTTTAAAGATGCAGAAGTTCTTTTAAATGATAAGAGTAATCTCGTAGAAATAGATGAATTTGGTGATAAAAGTGAAGCTCGTTGGAAAAGGCGACTTTTAAAATATGCAAATTCTAAATATCGTGTACTTGTTGAAAAATATGTTTCAGATAATTTTTTCGAGGTTTTAGATTTCGGCAGGTCGGTAGTCGGTGAACGTTATGATTATTCTTTAAGTTGTTTTGATAAGGAGATGGCATATGATCCATTTTTTTCCTGCTGGATAGAATTTGTTTGCGAATGGATAGAATTAAAAAGGTGCGATGACGAAACATTACACGAAGATTTTCTCGCTAATCCACCTGAACACGAAAATATGCTAGATATTATGTCAGGCTGGGAGTTTGAAAAATACCTTGCTGCGCGTATTAATAATGAAACGACTATGCATGCCGAAGTGACTAAGGGTTCTGGTGATCAAGGTGCAGACTTGATAGTAAAGGGAATTGGCTTGTCAGCAGTTATTCAGGCGAAGCACTATAGTTCTAAAGTTGGTAACAAGGCGGTTCAAGAGGCTTTTTCAGCTAGACAGTATTATGGAACTGGTCTTGCAATTGTTGTTGCTAATGCTGGTTATACAAAATCAGCTTGGCAATTGGCAGAAAAGACAGGTGTTCTAGCCATGACAGAAGCGTCAATTCTCGATTTGCTCAAGGTTTTGTCGCGGTAGTGACCACGGCAGGGGCTGTACGAAGACTTGGGCAGCACCTCTACAGGTCTCTTGGTAGGGGGGGAGTGTTGGGGACTAACCGTCATATTCCGCTGAATAGACCCCCTGCAAGGGTAACCGACAGGGGGCTTTGTAGACTTCCTTATCAATCGCGGTAGGTCTCTACCACTACGCACTGAACATAGTCACCTACAACATCGTCAACAAGAACTACACAAGGATAAGTATCACCTCCATCATCGGGCTTTAATATCCAGTGATCAGAATCAATTGGCGATATATAACGGGCACCTACCTGTATATTGTTTGGGAATAAGCTCGTATGAATACTGGTTGTATCCCCTACATTGAGCCGTACAGAGGAATGAACACCGTTCTCGTCAATAGGCATCTGGAATATCCTTATTGCCATGCATGAACCTGTAAATTAGGCAATGAAGATCAATAGGGATAGGTAGACCTTGGTAGGTGCTGGGCAGCATCCCTCTACAGGTCTCTTGGTGATCCACTTTGGTGATCCACTTTGCGCAGGACGATAGGGAAGGTCATTCAAAAGGTGACATGGTAAAATGCCCTCATAGGATCGGTGTTATCCATACGAATCAACAGGTTAATCTTAGTAGACCGACATGACGACGATGCAGGGCAAGATGCTGTGCGAGATATTCAAGAGCTCGCGCAAGGACGAGATGTATCTCTACGTGGACAAGCGCGAGGGGCTCAAGCGGGTCCCCGAAGCGCTGATGGAGCGCTTCGGCACGCCGGTATCGGTGATGACCATGATCCTCACCGCCGACAAGGCGCTGGCGCGCGCCAGCGGCGCCGAGGTGATGGCGGCGATCGAGGAAAAGGGGTTCTATTTTCAGATGCCGCCGGCCAAGGACGAGTATCTGCTGGACCTGTATCGCACCCCCACCGAAGCCCGCTACTGACGTCATGGCCGAGCTGAGAGAACGTTTCTGGGAGCGCTACGCGCTCGATGAGCTGACCCAGCAGGAATGGGAGGCGCTGTGCGATGGCTGCGGCCAGTGCTGCCTGCGCAAGCTCGAGGACGAGGACACCGGCGATCTGGCGGTGCTGGGCCTGTCCTGCCGGCTGCTCGATACCCACAGCTGCCGCTGCAGCGACTATGACAATCGCCTCGCCAAGGTGCCGGACTGCACCCAACTGACGCCCGAGCTCGCCCACCAGTTCAAGTGGTTGCCGCACTCCTGCGCCTACCGACGGCTGGCCGAGGGACGAAAGCTCGCCGGCTGGCACCATCTGATCTGCGGTGATCCCGAGCGGGTCCACCGCAAGGGTATCAGCGTGCGCAGCTTCGCCATCCCCGAGACCGAGGTGGACGAGGCCGACCTCGAGGACCACATCATCGCAGTGATCCCGGTCGAGGGCTGAACGCCTCTTGTGGCAACGCCACCTGCAATCTCTGATAGCGACCTCCTTCGGGAGGTCGCTTGCGTTGTGGCATGCCCCTGGTACCTGGCGTGCCGTCAGCCCGCCGCCATGGCCTCGATCAGGGCGTCGCGAAACGCTTGGGCCGGCGGCGACAGTGCTCTCTTGCGGTCCCAGGCGAAGCCCACGTCCATGGTCGGGATGGGGTCGGCCAGGTCGATGTGCTCGATGCGTCGGCCCTCCAGCGACCAGGGCCGATAGACCATATCCGACAGGATGCTGACGCCCGAGCCGCTGGCGACAAGGGAGCGCACCGCTTCCACCGAGGATGTGCTGAACAGCGTCTGTGGACCGAGTCCCGATGGTGCCCAGTAGCGCAGTGCGGTCTGCTCGGCCTCGTCGACGTTGAGCATGATATAGGGCTCGCGGGCGACGTCGGCCAGGCCAACGTCGCGCCTGCCGTGAAGAGGGTGGTGGCTGGCGACCCACAGGCGGCGGGGCGATCGGATCAGCAGGTGCTGGGCCAGCGGGGCACCCGGTTCAAGGTTGGAGATCAACATGATGGCCAGATCGAAGCGCCCGCCGAGCAGGCCGGCCTGGATCGTCGGCCTCGAGGCCTCGTGCAGGCGTACCGTCACACCGGGATAGCGACGTTGAAACTGTGCCAGCAGCGGCGGAAGAAAGTAACCCGCCACGGTATAGCTCATGGCCAGATCGAGGCGTCCCTCCAGCGTCGGCGAGTGCACCCGGGTCGAGTCGAAGGCCTCGTCCACCGCCTGGAAGACGTGTCTGACCCGGTCGAGAAAACGCGTGCCTTCGCGGGTCAGCACCATGCCCTGGGCCTGTCGGTCGAACAGCTTGACGCCCAGCTCGTCCTCGATTTCCCGCACCCCGGTGGTGATCGACGACTGGGACACGTTCAGGTCCACCGCGGCCTGGGTCACCTTGCCGCTTTCCGCCACCGCCACGAAGTAGCGCAGCTTGCGAAGGGAAGGACTGCGCGCCATGTGAGATCTCCCTCAAGTTCTGTTGTTCGAACCTGTTATTCGGATTTTTTGATAATGCCAAACAAGAATTGGTATTTCCAATCAGTGGCGTCTCTCATATACAACGATGGAACACCCGCGAGGAGACCCACAATGACAACACTGGACCTCAATGCCGACATGGGGGAGGGATTCGGCGCCTGGCGCATCGGCGGAGACATCGACGATCGCATCATGGCCGGCATCAGTTCCGCCAATATCGCCACCGGCTTCCACGCCGGCGATCCCACCATCATGACCCATAGCCTGCAGCAGGCGGCGAAGCACGGTGTCGCGGTGGGGGCCCATCCCGGTTTCCGCGACCTGGTCGGCTTTGGTCGCCGGCATATTCACGCCGCCGCCGATGAACTGGTCAATGACGTCATCTATCAGCTCGGCGCCCTGCGCGAACTGGCCGCCCGGGAGGGCCTAGGCCTTCATCACCTGAAGCTTCACGGGGCCCTGTTCATGCACGCGGCCAGGGACGAGGGCTTCGCCACGGCGCTATGTCGCGCACTGATGACCATCGACGCCAATCTGCCGATCTACTGCCTGGCCGGGTCGGTGATCGATCGGGTCGCCGAGGCCGAGGGCATCCAGCGCGTCCACGAGTTCTACGCCGATCGTGACTACGACGATCAGGGTTCCATCGTCTTTGTCCGGCAGGTGCAGCGCCTCGACCCCGAAACGGTAGCCGAGAAGGTGCTGCTGGCGGCCCGCGAGGGCGTGGTCGAGACCGCCAGCGGCAAGCGTGTACCGGTCAGCTTTCAGTCGGTGTGTCTGCACAGCGATTCCCCCGGGGCGCTGGAGATGCTCGACGCCATCCGCCGCCGGCTGGCCGATGCCAGCATCGAGCTCAAGGCTCCCTGAGCCTGCGGCCGCCTGGCCACAGCCATCTTCACCTTGATCGTGTTCAGCGCAAACCAATTCCAATGACAAGCGAGAGACCTCATGTCCCAGCAAACACAGCAAGCCCCCTTTCCCGGCGTCTTCTATCGCCGTCCCTCGCCCGAGGCCGAGGCCTTCGTGTCCCCGGGTGATAGCGTCCAGGCCGGCGACACCATCGGCCTGCTCGAAGTGATGAAGCAGTTCTGCGAACTCAAGGCCGAGGTGACAGGCCAGATCGCGTCCATCGAGGTGGATGACGGCGATGTGCTGGAAGCCGGTCAGGACATCCTGGTCATCGACGTTTCGGAGGGCGAGGCATGAATGCGACCCGTCTGTTGATCGTCAATCGCGGTGAGATCGCCGTGCGGGTGGTGCGCGCCGCCCGCGAACTCGGCCTGACCAGCATCGTCACCCACAGTGAGGCCGACGCCGACAGCCTGGCGGTCAAACTGGCCGATGAGGCGGTATGTATCGGCCCGGCCCAGGCCGCCAAGAGCTATCTGAACATCGAGGCGATCCTGGCGGCAGCCCGGGAAGTCGGTGCCGAGGCGGTCCATCCCGGCTACGGCTTCCTGTCGGAGAGCGCCGACTTCGCGCGCCGTGTGGTCGAGGCCGGCATGATCTTCGTCGGCCCCGACGCCGAATTGATCGAGCGCATGGGCAACAAGGCCGAGGCCAGGCGCACCGCTCTGGTCGCAGGTGTTCCGGTGGTGCCGGGGTCGCCGTCGGCGGTGGCCGACGTGGAGGAGGCGGTGAAGGTCGCACTCGAGGTCGGCTATCCACTGCTGATCAAGGCCGCCGCCGGCGGTGGCGGGCGCGGCATTCGCACCGCTGCCGACGAGGCGGAACTCCGCGCCCAGCTACCGCTGGCCCAGAGCGAGGCGCGAGCCGCCTTCGGCGATGACAGCGTCTATCTCGAGCGTTTTATCGAGCGTGCACGACATATCGAGGTGCAGATCCTGGCCGACGGTGAGCGTGCCGTGCATCTGTACGAGCGGGAGTGCTCGCTGCAGCGACGGCGTCAGAAGGTGTTCGAGGAAAGCCCATCGCCGGCGCTGGACGAGGCCGCCCGCGAGCGCCTCTGCGCCTCAGCGGTGGCGCTCGCCGAGCACGTCGGCTACAAGGCCGCCGGGACGCTTGAGTACCTGTACGACGATGACAGCGGTGAGTTCTTCTTTATCGAGATGAATACCCGCATCCAGGTGGAGCATCCGGTCACCGAGATGATCACCGGTGTCGATCTGGTGCGGGCGATGCTCAGGGTATGCCTGGGTGAGCCGCTGGGGGTGGCCCAGGACGATATCGCGATACGTGGCTGGGCCGTGGAGATGCGTATCAACGCGGAAGACCCGGACAATGGCTTCTTTCCGTCGCTGGGGCAGGTCGAGCGACTGACCTGGCCCACCGGCCCGGGGGTGCGCGTCGACAGCGCCCTGTACGAGGGCTACAGGATGCCGCCGTTCTATGACTCGCTGGTGGCCAAGCTGGTCGTCTGGGACGAGGATCGCGCCTCGGCGCTGGTCCGTGCCGGCCGTGCCCTCGACGAATTCACGCTGGAAGGCTTCACCACCACGGCGGGGTTGCACCGTCGGCTGGTCGAGGACCAGGCGGTACGTCGCGGCGACTTCCATACCGGCACCCTGGAGCACTGGCTGGGCACAGCATCGGCGGCGTCAGCGCCATCAGTACAGGAGAAAGCGTCATGAAGCCATCCACCCAGCGTGACCCCGGGCAGGCCAAGCCCGCACGCTACAGCGCCGCCGGAGACGAGTTCCTGTTCGTCGAGCTGTCCGAGGCGATGAACCTGGAAGCCTTCTTTCGCGGGGTGTCGATCACCAGTCGGCTTGCCGAGCGCGAGATCCCCGGGGTGACCGAGATCTGTCCCGCCAACGCCTCCTATCAGGTGCGCTACGATCCCGACCGGCTGCCGCTGTCACGCTTGATCGAGACTCTGGAGCAGATCGATGCCGAGGTGCTCGGCCAGCAGGTTCAGCGCCTGGAGACCCGGGTGGTGGAGGTGCCGGTGCTCTACAACGACCCCTGGACCCACGAGACGCTGATGCGCTTTCGCGATCGCCACCAGGACCCGTCAGGCACCGACCTGGAGTACGCCGCCAGGATCAACGGCTTTGCCAGCGTCGATGGCTTTATCGAGGCCCACAGCGCCAGTCCCTGGTTCGTGTCCATGGTGGGCTTCGTCGCCGGCCTGCCGTTCATGTACCAGATGGTGCCCCGTGAGCGCCAGATCGAGGTGCCCAAGTACGTGCGGCCTCGTACCGATACGCCCAAGCAGACCGTCGGCTATGGCGGCTGCTTCAGCTGCATCTACTCGGTGCGCGGCGCCGGGGGCTATCAGATGTTCGGGGTGACCCCCATGCCGATCTACGATCCCAGCGGCAGCCAGCCCCACATCGACGACTCGATGATCTATTTCCGCCCCGGTGACATCGTCAAGCATCGGCCCGTCGATCGCAGCGAGTACGACGCCATGGTGGCCGCTGCCGAGGCCGGGCGCTTCCGCCCGAAAACCGCGCCATTCGTGTTCGACCTGGATGAATATCGCGAGGCCCCCGAAGCCGTGGCCCGTCGCGTCGAGGAGGTGCTCAATGAGCATTGAAGTGATCAAGCCGGGGCTTGCGACTTCGGTCCAGGATGCCGGACGCGCCGGTCATTACCACCTGGGCATTCCGCCCTCTGGCGCCATGGACCAGTTCGCCATGCGTTCGGCCAACCTGCTGCTGGGCAACGCCGAGGACGCCGCGGTACTCGAGTGCGCCCTGATGGGACCGGAGCTGCGCTTTACCCAGGCCTGCCGTATCGCCACCGGCGGCGCGGAAATGGTGCCGAAGATCGATGGCCAGCCCCATCCCAACTTCGAGGTGCTTGAGGTGCCCGCCGGCAGCGTGCTGAGTTTCGACTTTGTGCGCGCCGGGGCGCGGCTCTACCTGGCGGTGGAAGGCGGCATCGATGTGCCCGAGCGTCTGGGTAGCCGCAGCACCTACGCGCTCGGCGCCCTCGGTGGCTACGAGGGGCGTCCGCTCAAGGCTGGCGATGTGCTGCCCGTCGGTCAATCGAACGCCGCAACCCGCGCGGCAGTCGGTCGGCGTATTCCCGAGGCCTTTGTGCCGCGCTTTGCCAAGCACTATGAGTTGCGCGTTGTGCCCGGACTTTACGACCACCTGCTCGAGGAAGAGGCGAGGGAACGCTTCTATCAGGAGGACTGGAGCGTGGCATCGGAGGCCGATCGCATCGGCTATCGCTTCAAGGGCGGTACACCGCTTCGGTTCATCGAGCGAGAGCCGCCCTTCGGTGCCGGTGACGACCCGTCCAACATCGTCGATGCCTGCTATCCCATCGGTTCGATCCAGGTGCCCGCCGGCAGCGAGCCGATCATTCTCCACCGAGACGCCGTGTCCGGCGGTGGCTACGCCATGGTTGGCACGGTGATCAGCGCCGACATGGATCTGGTGGGCCAGATTCAGCCCCATCAGAAGGTGCGCTTCGTGGAGGTGTCCCTCGAACAGGCGCTGGAGGCGCGTAAGGCCTACGCCGAGCGCCTGGAGGCGCTGCGCATCGCCCTGGGCCAGGCCCAGGGTCAGGCGCTCGACTAGCCGGCTGAAAAGGATCGAAGGCAAGAGCCTGAGTGCTTCGATCCCGTCTCACTTATTCCCGCAATTGCCACTTTGCCCGGCGGAGCCAGATGTCTCCGCCCGGGCTCCCCTTGCCCGGAATGTCACTCGAGCCCTGTCACCGAGGTATGGGCTGGCTTTTCGGTCCAAGGGCTTCGTCCAACCACAACAACAGCACGAGGCAACAACCATGAACGACACGACATCCCGCGAGAAGGCTGGGCAAGGCGCCGGCGACTTCGCCGACCGCCCCATGCCCCTGGACCAACGCATGCCCAGGGGCAATCTGATGATGGCCTGGTGGGCGGTATGCAGCGCCATCTTCTACATGGTGGTGGCCGCCGCCATGGCCCGCAGTTACGGCACCACCAACGCGCTGATCGGGATCGCCCTGACGGTGGTCTGCTACGGCGTCATCAATGCGGTGATCAGCCGCTATGCGATACGTACCGGGCTGACCGTGGCGCTGTTTTCCCGGGTCCTGTTCGGCCATCTGGGAGCGATGATCGCGACCCTGATCTTTTTTGCCACGGCGCTCTACTACGCGGTATTCGAAGGCTATGTGATGGCGCTGGTGCTGTCCGAGTGGTCGCCCTCGCTCGGCATGGCCAGCGCTACCCTGATCGTGGTGGTGGTCGGAGTCTCGCTGATCTTCGGCAGCGTCCAGCACTGGCTCGACAAGTTCAACGGCGTGCTGCTGCCGGTGTACATCGTCGGCATGCTGATCGCCGTGGGCATGGCGATGGCCGAGTTCGGCTATCCCTCCGGCTGGCTCTCCCGGGTGCCCGAAGGAGGCGCCAGTCCCTTCGGCTGGCTGTCCACCTTTGCCTACTACATGGGGGTCTGGGTGCTGATGATGTTTACCTTCGACTACGCCCGCTTCGGTCGCGTCGAGGATAGCCGCTTCCATGCCCGCGTCACCTTCGGCATTCCCTTTTATCTGATGACCTTCGTGTTCAGCGGAGTGGTGGGGATCCTGCTCGACGCCTGCCTGCCTACCGACGGCCTGTCGGAGGCGTCCATCGTGTTGGGGCTGCTAGAGTTGATGGGGCTCGGCGGGCTGGCGCTGGTGTGGGTGACCCAGAGCCGCATCAATACCGCCAACTTCTACCTGGCGACGGTCAATCTCGAGGCCTTCGTCGGCAAGCTCACCGGCCTCAAACTCAACAAGATCCTGGCCGGCTGTCTGGTGGGCGGGCTTGCCTACCTGCTGATGCGGGCGGACGTGTTCAGCTACCTGCTGGCGGCCCTGGCCTATCAAGGCGTGTTCGTGGTGGCCTGGGTGGGGGTGGCACTGGCCCATATCCTGTCGCCGGATGGGCGTCTCGAGGTCGATCTGGACGCTGACATCAGCGCCTTCAACCCTGTGGGGCTGGCGGCCTGGGCCCTGGCGGCGATTGTCGGCATCGCGCTGATGCTGTCGCCGAGTCTGGCCGGAGCCTCGGCACCGCTGTCCTTTGTGGTGGCCTGGGGGATCTATGTCCTGGGGCGTGGTCTGGCCAGGCATGGAGCCACCGCCGCCTGACCGGCTAGATAGGGAAACGACAGCGCCGGGCCTCGTGAAGAGGCCCGGCGCCTTGTCGGCAAAGAGGGCTTCGCCGAGTGTTGGCGATCAATTGCCGCTGTGGCTAGCGTCCGTCTGCCGGTCGTCGCCGTCTTCTGTGCTTTCTCCTTCGTTGTCAGCCTGGGCGTCATCGCTACCTTGCGGTTCGGCGGCTGTAGCGGCGTCGCCGGGGTCGACCGCCGGCTCTGAGCGCTCGCTTTCCATCGCTTCTTCCATCTCGCCTTCCATGTCACCTTCGAGAGACCCCGACATGGCCCCCTCACCGGTGAACAGCGGACGGGCGTCATCGAGGCTGTTGAAGTCTTCGATCAGGACGGTGGCGTTCTCGGCCTCGCCTTCGTTGCCCTCGGCTTCGACGTAGCTGCTGCCGTCGAAGCGCAGGTGCAGGGCCTGTGCCGGCTGATCGGCGGCCAGGTGGCGCTTGACCACCAGGTCTCGCCAGCCCTCGTGAGATGCTTCGCCAAGCTGGATCGGAGGCTGGGTGGTGGGCTGGGCGCTGATGACGCGGTAGGCGTCGTCCTGGGCTTCGAGGATCAGGGTATCGCAACCACCGGTGCCGCAGACCATCGGGCCGACCACGTGGACCACGGCCTCGTCCTGACCATCGTCGTTCAGGTCACTCCAGCCGACCAGGTAGCGAATCTCGCCGAGCTGGGGATCAAAGTTGGCGCGCAGGGACTGCTCCAGTGCCTCGCGGCGATCCGCCGGGCTCATCTCCGAGATGTCGTCGCCTTGTTCGTCGCTGGTGTCGTCTTCACCGGCTGAGTCTGCGCTCTCGTTGCTGCCGCCACCATTACCGGAGGTGACGTTTTCGCTCTGCTGTGACGTGCCCTCGGACGTCTCGGACTCGTTGTCGTCGGAGCAGCCGACGAGGGAGGTGCCGAGCCATAGCGCAGCGGTGAGGGCGAGCATCGGTTTGGCGTTCATGAAATTCCTTATTCTGAAAGTGGCCGCTCAAGCGGCCAAGGGCGTCCAAAGGTGCGGTCAGGCCTGCGGGTTCTCGTCGGTGGAGCAGGGATGGGGCCTTGGTGATTCGACCGGAGGGTTGTCCATCAGGTCCGCATTCACCAGGTCTGCATCCAGCAAGTCCAGGGCCCAGAGCACGAAGGCATCCTGGCGTGCCCCTTCGCGCCAGGCTTTGAAACGACCCGAGGCGCCGCCGTGACCGGACGTCATGTCGGTCTTCAATAGGGTTGTCCGGTTGGACAGTGCCGCCTGCTCGGCGTTCGCCAGGCTTAAGCGTGCGTAGAGCTTGGCCGGCTCCCAGTAGGGCACACGGCTATCGTGCCAGCCACCCTGCAGGAATACCGGCGGCCAGGCCTCGGCATCGAGGTTGTCCAGCGGTGAATAGCTGCCGATGCGCCGGGCGTCGGCGGCGTGGCTGGGATTGCCCCATTCGGTGTACTCCGCCGTGGTCAGCGGCAGGTCCGGGTTTTCCATGGTACGCAGGACGTCCACAAAGGGCACGTCGAGTACCGCCGCGCAGAATGCCTGTGGCGCGCGATTGAGGCTGGCGCCCACCAGCAGACCGCCGGCGCTGGCCCCGTAGGCGACGATACGCTGGGGATTCGATACACCCGCGTCGACCAGGGCGTCACGTGCGGCCAGGAAGTCCTCGAAGCTGTTGGGCTTGTGCTCGAGCTTGCCGGCCAGGTACCAGGGTTCGCCGCGCTCACCGCCGCCTCGCACGTGGGCCACCGCGAAGGCCGCGCCACGCCGGAGCAGTTCCAGGCGGGATACCGAGAACCATGGGTCCAGCGCCTCGCCGTAGGCGCCGTAGCCATACAGCAGCGTCGGCAGTGGCTGGTTCGCCAGGTCCTTGCGGCAGACCACGGACACCGGTACCCGCTCGCCGTCGTGGGACTCGGCCCACAGCCGTTGGCAGTGCAGGTCTTCCGGTGCCAGATCGCCGTGCAGAGGCTGCCGCTTGAGCAGTCGGCGCTCGCCGCTATCAAGATCCAGCGACCACCAGCTTGGCGGGGTGCAGAAGGATTCCTCGCGCAGGCGCAGTACCCGGTCGTCGAAGTGTGGGCTGTCGCCGAGCCCCAGGCTAAGCGGTGCGGGCGAGCAGGGCAGGGGGGCGTCGAGGGTGACGCTGTGGTCGCTGTCGAACTCGAGGCGACGCAGGCGCACCTGGGCCTCGAGGTGGTCGCGTTCGGCGATCACCAGGCCCCAGGCGTAGGCATCGACACCCTCCAGGGTGGTCTCCTGGCGATGGGGCACCAGTACTCGCCGCTGACCGGAGCGGTCCTCGTTCTCCACTTCCAGCTGAAAGTGCACCAGCCCTTCGTTGTGCAACACATAGAAGTGACCGGGACGATGATCGAGGGCGTACTCAACGCCCGGGCGACGGGGCTGAAAGCAGTGCGGGGGAGTCGCTGGCGCGTGGGCCGGAACCAGATGGGTCTCGCTGGTGTCCTTGGAGGCCGACTCGATGGTCAGCCAGGCCCGCGATCGGGTCTTGCCCAGACCGATCCAGAACTCGGCGTCGTCCTCGCGCAGGACCAGCTCGTCGGTCTCGACCCTGGCGTCTGCGCTGGCCGCATCCAGCGACAGGCTGAGCCGCCAGGCGCTGTCGGGTCGCTGGGTGGCGTCGTAGCGGGTGAACAGCAGGGTCTGGCCGTCCTCGGCCCAGCACAGCTCAGGGCCGATGTCGTCCAGCAGTCGATGCTCGGCGCCATCGGGCAGGCGCTTGATGAACAGGCGATAGGTCTCGTCACCCTGGGTGTCCTCGGTCCAGGCCAGCCACTGCTCGTCCGGGGACAGCGCCATGTCACCGAGTTCGAGGAAGGTGTGCTCCTGCGCTCTGGCCTCGAGGTCGAAGAACACCTCGCGCGACTGCGGGGCATCGTTGGGGTGGCGCCACCAGACCGGATAGTCGGCGTCGGCGGCGGTCTCGCTCCACAGGGTGAAGTGGTCCAGGCGACTGGGCAGCCCCTTGACGGCCAGCTCTCGCCGCGCCAGGTGGCCCTGGTAGAGTCGCTCGATCAAGGATTCCAGAGGGGCAAACCAGGTGTCGGCCTGGCGGTTGGCGGCCTCGAGAAAGTCACTCACGGCGGGATCGTCGCGATTCTCGAGCCAGTGCCAGGCGTTATCGTCCTGACGCGTGAAGTCCAGGGCGGGGCCCCGAGTTGCTGCGGCCGGTGCATTTGGCGGCTGTGCTTTCATGGTGCGAGATGTACCATACTCAAGAGAAATTTCATCTGTGCGCGGCGCGCACGTCAGGTTGGAGCATGCAATGTTGATTTCGGATTCCATGTCCACGCTGTGGTTGATCTATGGCGCATTGTCGCTGGTCGTACTGTTGGCTGGCTACCTTGGACTGGCTTTTTTACCGCGCCTGCCACGCCTGGTGCTGACCTGGGCAGTGGCCGGCGTGATGTGGATGCCGTCGATGTTCGAACTGCCGTTGATCGAGGAAGGCCAGGTCTACAGCGGTCAGGCGCCGGCCATCATGGTGGCAGCGGTCGCCTTCATGGACGGCAACAATGGCGTGCTGGTGCCGGCGGCCACGCGCGTCATCGTCGGCGCGGCGATCGGTGCGCTGTTTGGACTGGCACTGTGGTGGAGTGGCCGTCGTCGCCGTCTGCGCAAGGCCGAGGCCGCTGCAGCGGCGCGTGACCAGGACGCAGAGGCTCATGGGACGTCGCGTGAAGAAGGGCGGGAGCGTCAGGAGCCGGTGCTCGGCTAGAAACTGCTCGGCTAGAAACTGCTGGCGAGGTCGCTCTGGCCACCGTGAACGGTGAACCATCGATAAACACGTCGAAGGGGGATGTAAAAGACGTCCACCGCCCACGGCCTGGAGATTCCGGGCAAGTTCCAAGGAGGACACATGGCCAAGCGGGGCCAGCAACGCTGCGGGAAAGGGGTAATGATGGCGACAATCGTGGCGTTGTGCCTGTCGCCGCTGACGGCGCTTGCCCAGTCGGTGACTGGGCAAGCGGGCTCGGATGAGCCACCGGACGTTCGCGTCGTGGTGGACGTGTCCGGCAGCATGAAGACCAATGACCCCAATCGCCTGGCAGGCAGTGCGCTGGACATGCTGGTGGCGCTGTTGCCGAGTGGTGTCAGCGCCGGCATCTGGACCTTCGGCGAGTCGATCGACAATCCGTTGCCTCTGGGGCAGGTCGACGCCCAGTGGCGCGAGCGGGCCTTGGCGCTGCCGCCGGCGCTGGAACAGTATCAGCAGCATACCGATATCGAGGCGGCGCTGCGCACCGCGGCAGCAGCCGAGGGTGACGGCTGGCGCCACCTGGTGTTGCTGACCGACGGGGTGATCGACCTGTCGCCGGGCAGGGGTGCCAAGCCCGACGTGGACCTTGCCTCTCGCCAACGCCTGGTCGAGGCGATGGTGCCGGACCTGGCCAACCAGGGGGTGGCCATCCACGCCATCGCCTTTTCGCCAGGCGCCGACGTTGCCTTGGTCGAGCGACTGGCGCAGCGCACCGGGGGACTGGCGGCGGTGGTCGAGACACCGGACGCCCTGTTGGGCGCCTTTCTCGATATCGTCGAGCGCATCTTCCCGGTGGATCAGGTGCCGCTTGAGGACCGCCGTTTCACCGTCGATGCCGGCGTCGACGATTTTTCCGCGTTGATCTTCCATGACCCCGGCCAGGGAGAGGTGACCCTGGTGGCGCCGGACGGCACCCGTTACACCCGCGACACCGCACCCGCAGAGGTGCGCTGGCAGCGGGAACCACGCTTCGACCTGATCCGCGTACCCGACCCCGCCCAGGGGGAGTGGCGGATCGAGGGTCCTCTGGCGGCGGACTCGCGGATTACCGTCAACAGCGATCGCCACCTGGTGACGGAGGCGCTGCCCGCGACGCTGTATTCCGGCTTCGAGGTGCCGTTGGCGGTGCGTGTCGAAAGTGACGGCGAGGTGACGGTGCCCGAGGGGCTCAAGGTGACGGCGGAGCTGTCCGGCGAGGCGGTGGACGGCCTGCAGATCCTGGCGCTTGGCAACGATGATGGCGTGTTTCGCGGGCGGCTGCCGTCGCCGTCGGGCACCGGCGCGGCTGAGCTGGTGATCACCGCCGAGGGCGAGGACTTCCATCGCCGACGGGTGCAGGCGGTCAATGTGCTGCCGGCCGTCGGCGCGGCACTGGACGAATCCGGGCGTCGGGTGACGCTGGTGGCCGAACATCCGCGCCTTGGCCACGACAACACCCGCTTCGAGGCCGATCTGCTGGGCCAGTCGCTGGAGGTGGCCCCGGCAGACGCCAGGCGCTGGAGCCTGGAAATTCCGCCCCAGGAGGATGAGGTCAGCCGTCCGCTGCGGATCTCGGCGGTGGCGACGATCGACGGCAACGAGACCCGCTGGAACCTGCCGCCGCTGTGGATCAATCGCGATGGCGAGGTGGCCCTGGATCGGGCGCTGGCAGGCCCCACCCTGTCCGGTGAACGCTTCGCCGAAGCCAGTGAGCGACAGGCCGAGGAGGAGGCTGGCGAGGCGCTGGCCGACCAGTTTGTGGCGTTGGTGAATGAAGGCCCCGAGCGGCTGGTGCAGTGGTGGCGCGAGGGAAGGCCTGGTCTTGAGCCCGCCCTCGAGCGTGCTCGACATGATCCGCGCAGCTGGCTGGTAGCCGCTATCCTGGCGGTGGTGGTGATCGCCTGGCTGTTGTGGCGTCGCCGGCGCACTCGCCTGGCTGCGGCCGGGTCAACAAGAGAGGAACCCCATGTGTGAGCTTCTGGGCATGAGTGCCAATGTGCCCACGGATATCTGTTTCAGCTTTACCGGCTTTCTGCATCGTGGCGGCGGCACCGGCCCCCACCGTGACGGCTGGGGCATCGCTTTTTACGAAGAGGGGGGCTATCGCGAATTTCGCGACCCTCATCCTTCGGTGCACTCGCGAATCGCCCGGCTGATCTGCGAATACCCGATCAAGTCGAATATCGTCATCAGCCATATCCGCCAGGCCAATGTGGGTGGAGTGAAACTGGCCAATACCCATCCGTTCGTGCGCGAGATGTGGGGGCAGCCCTGGTGCTATGCCCACAACGGCCAGTTGTCCGGCTGGGAGACGCTGGAACTCGCCAGCTATCGACCGGTGGGGTCCACCGACAGCGAGCACGCCTTCTGCCACCTGCTGGGTGAGCTCCGGCGGCGCTATCCAGACCCGCCGGAGGATCGTCGCGGTCTGTGGTCTTCGCTGCACGAGCTGTGCGAGAAGCTCAGAGGTCTGGGGGTCTTCAACCTGCTGCTGGCCGACGGCGAGTACCTGTACACCTATTGTTCCACCAAGCTCGCCCATATCACCCGCCGCGCGCCCTTTGGCGAGGCCAACCTGTCGGACGCCGAGATGGTGGTCAACTTTGTCGAGCACACCACCCCCGACGATGTGGTCTCGGTGCTGGCCACCGAACCGCTCACCGACAACGAAGAGTGGGTGCGCATGCAGCCGGGTGAGCTGCTGGTGTGGCGGGAAGGCGAGATCGTGGCCCGTTATCTAAGCGATGAATAGCGGGTTTTAAACGAAAGTTTGAATCAAGCGTATTACAGTCGCTGCGGGACTGGGCTATGGTAGCCAGTGTCGACACCACAATTTGATAATAAGAGGGGACCTGGTCCCCCGAATGGAGAACGCCCATGAGTGAGAACGCCGCTGCATCGATCGTTCGGGGGGAGGCCCTGGAAGGGCTCGATGACTATCATTCGGTGATGGATATCTTCCACCGCTCCGTCAAGCGCTACGACGAAAAGGTGGCCTTCTCGTGCATGGGCAAGTCCCTGACCTACGCCGAGCTTGACCGGCTGTCCGGTGATTTCGCCGCCTGGCTGCAGCACGAGACCAACCTTGAGCCCGGTGATCGGGTGGCGATCCAGTTGCCGAACCTGCTGCAGTTCCCGGTAGCGGTGTTCGGCGCCATTCGCGCCGGCATGGTGGTGGTCAACACCAATCCGCTGTACACCGAGCGCGAGATGACCCACCAGTTCAAGGATTCCGGCGCCAAGGCGATCCTGATCCTGGCCAACATGGCAGACAAGCTCGAGCGGGTGCTGGACAAGACCGACATCGAGCATGTGGTGATCACCGAGATCGGTGATCTGCACGACTTCCCCAAACGACCGCTGATCAACTTTGTGGTCAAGTACGTCAAGAAGATGGTGCCGCGCTACTCGATCCCCAAGGCGGTCAGGTTGCGTCAGGTGCTCAAGCAAGGCGCCTCCCTCGAGCACCGTGAGGTAGAACGCGAGCTCGACGATATCGCCGCGCTGCAGTACACCGGGGGGACCACCGGGCTTGCCAAGGGCACCATGCTGACCCACCGCAATCTGGTGGCCAACATGCTGCAGGCCAAGCAGATCATCGGGGGTGGCTTGAGCGAGGGTAGCGAGGTGGTCGTCGCGCCGCTGCCGGTCTATCACATCTATACCTTTACGGTGAACTGCCTGTTCATGCTGGAAGGCGGCAACCATTCGCTGCTGATCACCAATCCGCGGGACCTCGATACCTTTATCAAGGAGCTCTCGAAGACGCGTTTCACCGGCTTCGTCGGACTCAATACGCTGTTCAATGCGCTATGCAATCGTGACGACTTCAAGGCGCTGGACTTCTCCCACCTGCACCTGACCATCTCCGGCGGCATGGCGCTGACCAAGGCCGCGGCCAAGCGTTGGGAAGAGGTGACGGGCTGCCCCATCGCCGAGGGTTACGGCCTGACCGAGACCTCGCCGATCGTCAGCTTCAACCCGGTGGAGGCGATACAGCTGGGCACCATCGGCCGCCCCGTCGCCGGCACCGAGCTCAAGCTGTGCAACCCTGACGGTGGCGACCCCGAGCCGGGCGAGCCGGGCGAGCTGTGCGTGCGCGGCCCCCAGGTGATGAAGGGATACTGGAACCGCGATGACGAGACGGCCAAGGTCATCGATGCCGATGGCTTCTTCCACACCGGTGACATCGCGGTCATCCAGGACGATGGCTACGTGCGTATCGTCGATCGCAAGAAGGACATGATTCTGGTGTCCGGCTTCAACGTCTATCCCAACGAGATCGAGGACGTGGTCGCGGCCCACCCCAAGGTGGTCGAGTCCTGCGCCGTCGGGGTGCCCGACGATACCAGCGGCGAAGTCATCAAGCTGTTCGTGGTGGCCAAGGACAGCTCCTTGACCAGTGACGAGCTGCGCGCCTGGTGCAAGCAGGAGTTGGCCGGCTACAAGGTGCCCAAGCTGGTGGAGTTTCGTGACGAACTGCCCAAGACCAACGTCGGCAAGGTGCTCCGGCGCCAGTTGCGTGACGAAGGCAGCACCGAAACCGGGACCGGCACCGACGGCTGACGCCCGCCGACAAGGTCCGGGGAAGGGCAGGGGCCGGCGATTGGCCCTTGCCTTGGCTGCGGCGTTACAATAGCGCCCTTTGCGTTGCGGGAGCCTTCCCGCCCCGCGTCCGTGCGACGCGGCGCCCATGATCCACCCGGAGCCTTCGACCCCAACGTGAGTAGTTCTACGCCCACCGCCCAGCAAAACGCCGACGACGCCTCTCGCCTGAAGTCTCTGACCGAAGGACTGGAACAGGTGATGCTTCGCGATCGCCCGACGCTGGCCAAGCGTCTGGCCGGTCTCGAGCGTCGTCGACGCGACGGCAAGCCCATCGACCGGGGACTCAAGGAGGTCGAGCACCACTGGCAGCGCTCTCGTCAGACCCTGGCCTCGCGCCAGGCGCGCCCGGTCACGCTCGACTATCCCGAGCAGCTCCCGGTGGCGGCGCGGCGAGCCGATATCCTCAAGGCACTGGAGTCCCATCAGGTGGTGGTGGTGGCCGGCGAAACCGGCTCCGGCAAGACCACCCAGCTGCCCAAGCTGTGTCTGGAGCTGGGGCTTGGCCGTCGCGGGCTGATCGGCCACACCCAGCCGCGGCGCCTGGCGGCGCGCTCGGTGGCGACCCGTCTGGCAGAAGAACTGCAGGTGCCGCTGGGCGAGCAGGTGGGTTATCAGGTCCGCTTCACCGACCAGACCAACGACGACACCCTGGTCAAGCTGATGACCGACGGCATCCTGCTGGCGGAGACCCGCCAGGATCCGGACCTGCGCCGCTATGACACCCTGATCATCGACGAGGCCCACGAACGCAGCCTCAATATCGATTTCCTGCTCGGTTACCTCAAGCGCCTGCTCGACCGCCGCCCCGACCTCAAGGTCATCATCACCTCCGCCACCATCGATGTGGAGCGCTTCAGTCAGCACTTTGCCAGCCGAGACCAGGACGGCGTCGTGCGTCCTGCTCCGGTGGTGGAGGTCTCGGGTCGTACCTACCCGGTGGAGGTGCGTTATCGTCCGCTGATCCGCGACGAAGATGACGAGGAAGACCGCACCCTCAGCGAGGGTATCCTTCACGCGGTGGAGGAAATCGAGACCATCGAGCGCGAAAAGCGCTGGTTCCATGGTCCCCGCGATATCCTGGTGTTTCTGCCCGGTGAGCGTGAGATCCGCGAGACCGCCGACGTGCTCCGGCGCGCCGATCTCAAGAGCACCGAGATACTGCCGCTCTACGCCAGGCTTTCTAACGCCGAGCAGAACCGCGTGTTTGCTCCCCACAGTGGGCGGCGCATCGTGCTCGCCACCAACGTGGCCGAGACCTCGCTGACGGTGCCGGGTATCCGCTACGTGATCGACCCGGGGCTGGTGCGCATCAGTCGCTACAGCTATCGCGCCAAGATTCAGCGCCTGCCGGTGGAGGCGGTGAGCCAGGCCAGCGCCAATCAGCGCAAGGGCCGCTGCGGCCGGGTGGCGGAAGGCGTGTGTATCCGTCTGTACGACGAAGACGACTTCCTGGCGCGCCCTGAGTTTACCGATCCGGAGATCCGGCGCACCAACCTGGCCTCGGTGATCCTGTCGATGCTGTCGCTGAAACTGGGCGACATCCAGGACTTCCCCTTCGTCGATCCACCTGACTCGCGCTTCGTCACCGATGGCTTCAAGTTGCTCTATGAGCTGGGTGCGGTCGACGACAACAGCCGCCTGACGACATTGGGGCGACGGCTGGCGCGGCTACCCATCGATCCGCGCCTGGCCCGCATGGTGCTGGCCGGGGTCGAGCAGCAGAGCCTGCGCGAGGTGCTGATCGTGGTCTCGGCGCTGGCGGTGCAGGACCCGCGTGATCGACCCTCCGACAAGCGCGAAGCCGCCGATCAGGCCCACCGCCGCTGGCAGGATCCGGATTCCGACTTCGTGGCGCTGCTCAATCTGTGGCACGGCTTCGAAGCCGCCCGAGAGGAACTCTCGGGCAACCGGCTGCGTCGCTGGTGTCGCGATAATTTCCTGAATTACCTGCGCCTGCGCGAGTGGCACGATACCTTCCGCCAGTTGCGTCAGCTGCTCAAGGACATGGATATCCAGGTGCCGTCGGCCAGGCCCGCCATCGCCGCCGAAGGTGAAGATGACGACGGTCAGGCCAAGGAGCGCCAGCGTCAGCAGACGGTAGCCATGCACAAGGCGCTGTTGACCGGCCTGCTGAGTCATCTGGGCACCCTGACCGAGAACCGCGAGTACCTGGGGGCGCGCAATCGCAAGTTCATGATTCATCCGGCATCGGGGCTTTCGAAGAAGTCTCCGAAGTGGGTGATGGCGATGGAGCTGGTCGAGACCTCGAAGCTGTTCGCGCGCAGCGTGGCCAAGGTCGAGCCTCAGTGGATCGAGCCTCTGGCGGGCCATTTGGTCAAGCGCAGCTACAGCGAGCCCCATTGGGAGATGAAGCGGGCCCAGGTGGTGGCCTTCGAGCAGGTCACCCTGTTCGGGCTGCCGATCGTGGCCCGGCGCAAGGTCCACTATGGTCCCATCGCCCCGGTCGAAAGCCGTGAGCTGTTCATCCGCCGGGCGCTGGTGGAAGGCGAGTTTCGCACCAAGGGCGAGTTCTTTGCCCACAACCGGGCGCTGATCGACGAGGTCGAGGACCTCGAGGATCGCGCACGGCGGCGCGACATTCTGGTGGACGAGGAGCAGCTGTTCGACTTCTACGACGCTCGCCTGCCTGAGGATATCGTCAACGGCGAGGGCTTCGAAGCCTGGCGACGCAAGGCCGAGCGCAGTGACCCTGAGCTTCTCAAGTTCGACCGTCAGGCGCTGCTGGCACGGGAGGCGGATGACGTCACCGGTGACGCCTATCCTGACGAGCTGTCGATCGACGGTGTGCGCTATCCGCTGGCCTATCACTTCGCGCCGGGGGCCGAGGATGACGGTGTGACCATGACGGTGCCGGCGGCGATGCTGTCTCAGCTGTCGTCGTCTCGTCTCGAGTGGCTGGTGCCGGGATTGCTCCGGGACAAGTGCATCGCCCTGTTGAAGTCGCTGCCCAAGTCGATACGCCGACAGGTGGTGCCGATCCCCGACTGGGTCGACGCAGCGCTGGAGGCACTGGTGCCCGGGGACGGTAGCCTGACCGAGGCGCTCGGTGAATTTCTGCGGGTCAAGACCGGGTTGCGCCTGTCGCCGGACGACTGGCGCCTCGATCAGCTCGAGCCCCATCTGGTGATGAACCTCAAGGTGGTCGACCACAGCGGCAAGGTGCTGGGCCAGGGCCGTGACCTGCGGGCGCTGGAGCGGCGTTTCGAGGCTGCCGCCAGTCAGGGTGCCCGGGCGCTGGCCAAGAGCGTGGAGAGCCAGTCCGAGCTGTCGGGCTTCCCCGAGCAGGCATTGCCGGAGTCGCGGGTGACCTCCCAGGCCGGGATTCGCGTCGAGGCATTCCCGGCGCTGGTGCCTTCGTCGAGCGGGCTCACTCTCGAGCTGTTTGATCATCCGGCCAAGGCCCATGAAGCGCATCGCCGCGGGGTGGTCAAGGCGGCGATGGAACGCCTGCCAGATCAAGTGAAGGCCATCGAGCGTACCCAGGGACTGTCGACCTGTGCTCTATTGTTCGCCAAGGTAGGCAGCAAGCGTGCACTGACCGAAGATGTGGTGACGGCCGTCTTCCGGCAGGTCGTGGCGGTGGACCCGCTGCCGCGAAGTGCCGAGGCCCTGGAACAACGCATTCAGGCGGTTCGCCAGGATATCGTTCCCCATGCCGACAAGCTGGTGGCGGTGCTCAAGCCGGCACTGGAGGGACATCTGGCGGTGACAAAGGCGTTGAAGGGTAACCTGAGCCTGTCGCTGGCGCTGGTATACAGTGACCTCAAGGCACAGATGCAGCGGCTGGTGTACCCGGGGTTCGTGACCGACGCCGGTGCCTGGCTCGAGGCTTATCCGCGCTACATGGAGGCCGCCCAGGTGCGCCTGGAGAAGGCCCCGCGCGAGCGCATGCGCGACCAGATGCTGATGCAGACGGTGCAGGACTTCGAGACGCGCCTCGAGACGCGTCGACAGGCCGAGCACCGAGGCGGCGTCGAAGATCCATCGCTGGTGGAGTTTCGCTGGTGGATCGAGGAGTTGCGGGTATCGCTGTTTGCGCAGCAGCTGGGTACCGCCATGCCGGTATCGGAGAAGCGCCTGGAGAAACGCTGGGCGGAATTGACCGGGCGGGGGTAAGGCCCCCGCGCCAAAGATGACGAAAGTGAGTGGCCGCCCCGGGCGGTCGCGATCGACCGGCGGCACCGAGGTGCCGCATGAAGGAGAAGGGCATGACCCCAGCGAAGGTGCTTATTACCGGCAGCGGCCTGTATACCCCGGCCAACGCCATCGACAACGACGCCCTGGTGGCGTCGTACAACGCCTGGGTGGATGCCGAGAATGCCCGCCACCGCGAGGCGATCGAGGCCGGGGAACGTGACGCCCTGGCGCATTCCAGCAGTGAATTCATCGTCAAGGCCTCGGGTATCCACAGCCGCTACGTGCTGGACGCCGAGGGTATCCTTGATCCTGAGCGCATGCGCCCGAAGCTCGACGAGCGCGACAACGACAGCCCCGGCATCCAGTGCGAGATGGCGCTGGCCGCCTCGCACGAGGCGCTGGCCGCAGCCGGGGTCGAGGCCGCCGACATCGACCTGGTGATCGTGGCCTGCTCGAACCTGGAGCGCCCCTATCCGGCGGTGGCGGTGGAGTTGCAGCGTGCGCTGGGCACCGGGGGCTACGCCTTCGACATGAACGTGGCCTGTTCCTCGGCCACCTTCGCCATCGACAACGCCGCCAATGCCATCCGCTCTGGCGGCGTGCGCCGCGCCCTGGTGGTCAACCCCGAGGTGTGTTCGGCACACCTGAACTTCCGCGACCGTGACAGCCACTTCATCTTTGGCGACGCCTGTACCGCCCTGGTGCTGGAAAGCGACCAGGTGGCGACAGCCGAGACACGGTTCGAGGTGCTCGGGACCCGACTGGTGACGCAGTTTTCCAACGCCATTCGCAATAATGCGGGCTTTCTCAACCGCGTCACCGACGCCGACCCCCAGGCAGCCGACAAGCTGTTCGTGCAGGAAGGCCGCAGGGTCTTCAAGGAAGTCTGCCCGATGGTGGCACAGTTGATCCGTGACCACCTGGAGAGCCTGGATATCGCGCCTGGTACGCTGTCGCGGTTATGGCTGCATCAGGCCAATCGACACATGAACGATCTTATCGCACGACGGGTGCTGGGCCAGGAGCCTGCTCCGGATCAAGCGCCGATTATTCTTGACCGTTACGCTAATACAAGTTCTGCCGGTTCGATCATCGCGTTCCATCTGCATCATCAAGACCTGGAACCGGGCGCTACCGGGGTGGTGTGTTCCTTCGGCGCGGGCTACAGTGCGGGCTGCGTGGTGATTCGCAGGGACTGAGGCCGACCCTCCGGGGAACCGACCGCTGACTCGTCGGCGGAACCAGACGACTGCCGTACGCAGAGGCGTCGTCGCTGACGCTACCCGGAGTCCAACCCCGGACAACAGCGCCGATAGATTGACGATCGTGACAAGGACAGGCAAGGGAGGCAGTCGAACGATGAACGCGAACTACAGCGGTGCCCTGGGCAAGGGCATGCAGAGGGGTGTCCTGGTCATGGCCGTCGCCCTGGCGGCAAGTGGCTGCGCCAGCAGCGGCGTATCCAGCGAGCCCAATCCAGCGGACCCCTGGGAGGGCTTCAATCGCAGGGTCTTCGCCTTCAACGATGTGCTGGATCGCTATGCACTCAAGCCTGCCGCCCAGGGTTATCGCTACGTGACCCCGGACCCGCTCGAGCGCGGCGTCAGCAACTTCTTCGACAACCTCGGCGAAGTGCGCACGGTGTTCAACAGCCTGTTGCAAGGCAAGGGTGCCAATGCGGGCAACTCGAGCATGCGCTTTTTGATGAACACCACCTTCGGTCTGGGTGGTCTTCTGGATCCGGCGACCCATGCCGGCTTTATCGCCGACGAGGAAGACTTTGGCCAGACCCTGGCTGCCTGGGGTGTGGGCGAGGGGCCCTTCGTGGTGCTGCCGTTCCTCGGCCCCAGCACAGTGCGTGACACCAGCGCCTTGCCGGTCGACTGGTACACCTACCCGCTGACCTACGTCGAGGACGACACCGTGCGCTACTCGCTGCGTGGTCTCGAGCTGCTCGACGCGCGTGCCAGCCTTCTCGATCAGGAGGATCTGATTCGCGGTGATCGCTACAGCTTCATTCGTGACGCCTGGCTACAGCGTCGTCGTTTCGAGGTCACCGATGGTGAGCTTGGTGACGACAGCTTTATCGACGATGGCTTTGACTACGACGAAGATGCCTTCGCCGAGTAAGGTGGCATCTGCATGCAAGCAGCCAAACCTCTGATCGGGGTAATCGACCACCCGGGCGAGCACCGCGACGCCCTGGTGGACGCGATTGCTCGCGACGGACTTGCGGTCTTTGCCGCCGCCAGCGCCGATGAGCTTCCCGGCTCCACGGCGCTGGTGGTAGCACACTCGCTGGCGGTACCGAGTCGCGAGTGGATGGTGCTGGCCGAGCGCTGGCCCACCCTGGTGGTCAGCGAGGACCGGCGAGACGACGATCTGCTCAAGGCCGTTGACGCGGGCCTTGTCGACTACGTGATCGACCCCTTGCGCCATGCCCATCTGCTCAGGCGGATGATCCGGCGTGTGGTGGACGTCAATCGTCTGGCCCGGGAGCGTGAAGAGGATCGAGCGCGACTGGAAGAGCTCAACGAGAGCCTGGAGACCCACCTGGCGATGCTCCGGCTCGACCAGCAGGCCGGCGGTCAGATCCAGCGTCGCATGCTGCCGCCGAGGCCGCAGCAACTGGGGGCGATCGGCTGTGACTACTGGCTTGCGCCCTCGTTGTATCTGTCAGGCGACTTTCTCGATATCCAGGCGTACAATGAGCGCTATACATTATTCTATTTCGCTGATGTGTCGGGCCACGGAGCCTCGTCCGCCTTCGTGACGGTGCTGCTCAAGTATCTGTTCAATCGCTGGCAAGGCGAGTGGGACGGTGAGGCACCCGAGGCATTGCCGCCGCGCTGGCTGTCCCAGTTGAACCGGGAACTGCTGGACACGGGGATCGGCAAGCACGCCACCCTGTTCGTCGGCGTGATCGACCAGCAGAAGCGCTATCTGCACTATTCTCTCGGCGCGCAGCTGCCGATGCCGCTATTGAAGTCCGACGAGGGCGTCACCACGCTGGCGGGAGAGGGCATGCCGGTAGGCTTGTTTCCGGAGGTCAGTTATCCGGCATTGGGATGTGACTTGCCCGATGACTTTTCGCTCTGGCTCTGCTCCGATGGGGTGCTGGAGTGCTTGCCGGGGGACAGTCTCGAGGCGCGCCTTGACGATCTCAGGCAGCGGGTCGAAGACAGTGATTCCCTGGATACGATGCGTCGGGGGCTGGCCCTGGGGGCGCTCTCCAGCGATGAAGAAGCGCTGGAGGATCCCACCTCGGGGCGCGAAGAGCTGCCCGACGACTTGACGATCATGTTGGTGAGCGGGTTTGGCGATGAAAGTGCATGAAGGTCGACTGAAGGCGGCATTCGAGGCCGGTGTGTTCGTCCTGAAGCTATGTGGCGACGTGCGCCTGACCCTGTGTGCCACCCTGGATCTCCAGGCCCAGCAACTGGCCGACACGCCGGGACTCAAGGCGGTGATGATCGACCTGCGCGAGGCCAGCAACGTCGATTCCACGGCGCTTGGCTTCCTGGCCAAGGTGGCCATGGCGCTGCGCGGCAAGCTCGAGCAGGCGCCGACCATCGTGGCCGACAATCCCGACGTCAAGCGGATGCTCGAGGTGATGGGCTTTGGCGCTTTCTTTACCTTGCTGGAGCGTCCCATCGCCGAGGTCGACGACTTCGAGGAGCTCCCCGAAGTGCCCGCCGATGAAGAGGGGCTGCGGGAGCGCATCCTCGAAGCGCATCGTATCCTGATGCGCATGAACGAGCATAACCACGAACAGTTCCAGCCGCTGGTCGAGATGCTCGAGGCCCAGAACGACGCTTCGCACAAGGCCTGATCCTGCCCTTGCCGGGCCTGACGTCGACGCGCCGAAGGCGTGTTCAGCAGAAGGCGCCGAAGGCGTAGAAAATGGCGAACTCCGAAAGCGGAAAGCGGTGTCAGATCGCCGCAAGCTGGCAACCGCATAATGCAAGAGGGCGATCCATGGATCGCCCTCTTGATCATCTGCAGCCAGGCCCAGCAAGGCTTGCCGGTGGTGCGCTCGTTATCATCCCTGGCGCAGTTCGGTCAGCAGGGTTTCCAGCTTGCGCTGATCGGCCATGAACTTGCGGATGCCTTCGGCCAGTTTTTCGGTGGCCATGGCGTCTTCGTTCATGGCCCAGCGGAAGTCGTCTTCGGTCTGGGGCTCCGGTGCGCTGGTCTCGGCGTCGCTGCGCACGAGGCGGCGTTCGAGAGCGCCTTGCTGACCGTGCAATTCCTCGAGCAGTGCCGGCGAGATGGTCAGACGGTCGCAGCCGGCCAGCGCCTTGACCTCGTCGGTGTTGCGGAAGCTCGCGCCCATCACGATGGTCGAGTAGCCGTGGCCCTTGTAGTGGTCGTAGATGCGCTTGACCGATTGCACGCCGGGATCGTTGTCGCCGCTGAAGTCGGCCTCCGGCTGCTGGGCCTTGTGCCAGTCGAGGATGCGGCCGACGAAGGGCGAGATCAGCGTGACCCCGGCATCGGCGCAGGCCTGGGCCTGGGCGAAGCTGAACAGCAGCGTCAGATTGGTGCGGATGCCTTCTCGCTCCAGCGTCTTGGCGGCACGAATGCCTTCCCAGGTGGACGCCACCTTGATCAGGATGCGCTCGGCGCCGACGCCTTTGCGGGCATAGCGCTCGATCAGTGAATGGGCGCGGGCCAGGGTACCTTCGGTATCGAACGATAGCCGTGCGCTGACCTCGGTCGACACATAGCCAGGCACCAGCTCGCTGATCTCGCTGCCGATGTCCACCGCCACGGCATCGAGGGCGTCATCGATGTCGTTGGCCTCCTTGGCAATGGCGGCCAGGCGGGCGCGACGATCGGCGTGGCTGGCGGCCTGCAGGATCAGCGACGGGTTGGTGGTGGCGTCGGTGGGCTGGAAGCGACGAATGGCGTCCAGGTCGCCGGTGTCGGCGACCACCGTGGTCATCGCCTTCAGTTGGGTCAGCAGATCGTCTGCCATGTGGCAATCTCCGTAGTTGGGCGGTGGTGAGCTGGACCTACTGTACCAAGGCGTCGATGTGGACAACAGCCGCAGCGGCGTCACGATCAACCCGATGACAATTTTTCAAACCTTGTTCTTCATGGAGCGCCTGTGTCCCTGAATGCCCGGCGTGTCGCCCTGCTGGTGGCCGCCAATACCGCCCTTGCCCCCTTTGCCATCGACGCCTATCTGCCGGCCATGCCGGCGCTGGCCGAGTCGGTGGGGGCCAGTGTTCATCACACCGAGCTTTCACTCAGCGTGTTCATGGTCGGCTTTGCCGTGGGCCAGCTCACTTGCGGGCCGCTTTCCGACCGCATCGGACGCAAGCCGGTGCTGCTGGCCGGACAGATCCTGTTCTTGATCGCCAGCCTGGTGATCGTCAGCGTCGATTCGTTGACGGAGCTTCTGGTCTGGCGCTTTGTCCAGGCGCTGGGCGGCGGCGCCTGCGTGGTCAATTCCGCAGCCATCGTGCGCGACTGTTTCAGTGGCCGCGAGGCGGCCAAGGTCATGTCGACCATGGCGATGATCCTGATGCTGGCGCCGCTGGTGGCGCCGATGGTCGGCAGCCTGCTGCTGTACCTGGCCGACTGGTGGCTGATCTTCGTCTTCCTGGCGGTCTATGCCGCCTTCCTGATGTGGCTGCTCGGGGCCTTTCTGCCGGAGACCCGGCCAGCAGGGGCACCGGTGGCCTCGCCCCGTCAGGTGCTGCGCAACTACGCAAGTGTGCTGACCGACCGTCAGGCCATGGGCTACATCCTGGCGGTGGCGGCGTCCTTCGCCGGCATCTTTGCCTTCGTCACCTCGTCGCCGTTTCTCTACATGCAGCACTACGGGCTGTCGCCGGCGGCCTATCCCTTTGTCTTTGGTGCCAATGTGGTGGTGATGGCGCTGTCCAACCGGGTCAATATTCGCCTGCTGCGTCGGCGTACACCCCAGCAGAACCTGCGCCTTGGTCTCGCCATTCAGCTGGTCGCCGCCGGCGGCCTGCTGGTGGTAGTGGCCACGGGGACGGACTCGCTGTTCACGGTGGTGCCTCTGGTGATGGCGTTTCTGGGCGTGGTGGGTCTGATCTCGCCCAACGCCATTTCGTCGCTGCTGGAGCGTTTCAGTCATATGAGCGCTACCGCCACGGCGCTGCTCGGCAGTATCCAGTTCAGCAGTGCAGCACTGTCCGGTGCCCTGGTCACCGCCTTTGAAATCGACTCTGCCTGGCCCATGGTGATCGCCATGGTCACGGTGGCGTTGATCGGCAACGTCGGCCTGCGCGTGCTCGCCGGACGTCCGCCTCGGGTCGAGGAGGCGGCGTCATGATGGCGTCGTTGCTGGCCGCAGTGCAGGACTGCGCAAGGGAGTGGTGGGTGCTCAGCGAGCTGACCCTCGGCTCGTGGCTGTGGGTGGGGGCAGTACTGGCGTTGGGGACCTTCGTCCAGCGTACCACCGGCTTCGGCATGGCGGTGGTGGGGGCGCCACTGATCCTGTTGAAGGCGCCGTCCCTGGTGCCGGTGGTGCTGGTGGTCTACGGCTTTCTGGTGTCCTGTCTGGTGGTACGCCGCTATCGCCGGGAAGTCGCCATGACCGATATCTCCATGGCGTTGGTGGGCAAGGTGCCGGGAACCCTGCTTGGGGTCTGGCTGTTGCTGGTGGCACCCATGGCGACGCTGGAGGTGATGATCGCCAGCATCGTGCTGTTTGCGGTGGTGGTGACGCTGTTCAAGCTGCGTCTGCCGGTCAACCGCTCGTCACTGTTTGGTGCTGGTTTTCTGTCGGGAGTGTTCGGTGCCGTGGCGGCGATCGGCGGACCGCCCATCGTGCTGCTGATGCACGGCATGCCGATGGACCGCCTGCGGGGCAACCTGGCGGCGTTCTTTCTTATCTCGTCGTTGATGACCCTGGCGAGCCTGGCCGCCGTGGGCAGGGTGCCGCTGTGGCTGTTGGGCGTGAGCCTCAGTTTCATGCCCATGGTGGTGGCGGGCCACGCCCTGGGGGCGGTGCTGGCGCCGAAGTTGCCTCGGCGACTGTTGCAGGCGGCGTCCTTGACCCTGTGCGCCGCGGCGGCATTGGGGCTATTGATCAGCTGACCCCGTTGTTTCATGTCGTCGCTATCGCAGCGACACCAGATGGGCCGTCCGGCGCAAAGCCGGGCGGCCTTTTTTTGCGGCACCTTCTTTTGTGTCCGCTCAGGTTGCCGTCGGCTGTAAAAGCGTGGCATTGACCGGGGTCGCGGTGACAGAGCCGTGACGCCGTCATGACATGGCCGGGCAGGAGGAGGGGCAGGGGGGAAGCGTAAGAGGTATCGGGAAGGCGTCAACCGGAGTGCACTGTCATGAAGCTGTCATTTTTCTGCGGCATTGTGTGTTTCGCGAAGGTTGACCATCTCATCATCAGGAGCTTTCTCCATGAACCGCATCCTCAAGACCACCGCTATCGCCGCCGCCGTCATGGGCGTGGTGGGTGTCGCTCAAGCCCGCGATCAAGTCCGTATCGTTGGTTCCAGCACCGTCTACCCGTTCTCGAGCTACGTGGCCGAAGAGTTCGGTGCCACCACCGACTTCCCGACGCCGGTCATCGAGTCCACCGGCTCCGGTGGCGGCATGAAGCTGTTCTGCTCCGGTCTGGGTGACGATACCCCGGACATCACCAACGCCTCGCGTCGCATGAAGACTTCCGAGTTCGAGACCTGTGAAGCCAACGGCGTGACCGACATCACCGAAGCCTTCATCGGCTATGACGGCATCGCCTTCGCCCAGTCCGGCGACAACGAGGCCATGGACGTCACCCGCGAGCAGATCTTCCTGGCGCTGGCCGCCAAGGTGCCGGTCGATGGTGAGCTGGTCGACAACCCCTACACCAAGTGGAGCGACATCGATTCCTCGCTGCCGGATCGCGAGATCGCCGTCTATGGACCGCCCACCACCTCCGGTACCCGTGATGCCTTCGCTGAGCTCGTGATGGAAGCCGTTTCCGAGGACATGGAGGCCTACGGCGGTGAAGGTTACACCGACGTGCGCGCCGACGGTGCCTTCATCGACGCCGGCGAGAACGACAACCTGATCGTTCAGCGTCTGGCCGAGAACACCGATGCCTTCGGCATCTTCGGCTACTCCTTCCTGGAAGAGAATTCCGACACCCTGATCGGCTCCAGCATCGACGGCGTCGAGCCGACTCCGGACGCCATCGGCAGCGGTGAGTACCCGGTGTCTCGCTCCATGTTCTTCTACGTGAAGAACCAGCACGCCGAAGACGTACCGGCCATGTACGAGTACGCCAACATGTTCATGAGCGAGCAGATGGTCGGTGACCTCGGCTACCTCAAGGGCATCGGCCTGATCCCGGCGCCGGAAGACGAGCGCGCCGAGGCTCGCAGTGCCGTCGAGAACCACGAGACCCTCGAGCTGGCCGACCTGAAGTAAGGGACACGGTCCTGATCACGCCGGCCGGCATCCTGCAACGGGTGTCGGCCGGTACACGTTCCGGCAAGCCTATGCTTGCTTGAGCACAGAACCCCGAGAGACACCCATGCAGACCAATCAACTCCTGGCGATGTTCAGCGGCTCGCTGCTTCTGCTCGGTCTGATCGCCTTCTTCCTGGCCCGCGGCAAGGCCGCCAGAGTCCGAGCCTCCGGCACCTCCATGTACGCCCAGCCCGATCAGTACGGCTGGTTCACCGTCATGTCAACGGCGGGTCCGGCACTGGTGGTCGGTGCCGTGGGTGGCTTCATCATGCTGCTCGTGGGTGCCGAGATTCCGCCGCTGCTGCTGCTGGCCAGTTGCCTGGTCATCGCCTGCATCGGCCTGGTGCTGGGCGTGGCGATGGTGCGCCCCGACTTCCACGCGCGTCAGGCGATCGAGCGGGTCATCCGCTTCTTTCTTGCCGGCGCGGCTCTGATCTCCATCTTCACCACCCTGGGGATCCTGCTGTCCATCGTCTTCGAGGCGATTCGTTTCTTCCAGATGCAGAGCTTCTGGGACTTTATCACCGGCACCACCTGGAACCCGGGTGCCAGCTTCCTCGAGGCCGCCGGTCGCGCCGAGGAAGGGGCCAGTGCCGCCAAGTTCGGTTCGGTGCCGCTGTTCGCCGGTACCTTCATGATCACCTTCATCGCCATGCTGGTGGCGATTCCGATCGGTCTGCTGGCGGCCATCTACATGGCCGAGTTCGCGCCGCCCAAGGTGCGCACCATCGCCAAGCCGGTACTCGAGGTGCTGGCCGGCATTCCGACCGTGGTCTACGGCTTCTTCGCCGCCATCACGGTGGCGCCGATCATCGTTGCCGTGGCCGGGTTCTTCGGTCTCGAGGCCTCGTTCAACAACGCCCTGGCCCCGGGCATCGTCATGGGCATCATGATCATTCCGTTCATCTCCTCGCTGTCCGATGACGTCATCAACTCGGTGCCCAACAGCATGCGCGAAGGCTCGCTGGCGCTGGGCCTGACCAAGGGCGAGATGATTCGCGACATCGTGGTGCCGGCAGCCCTGCCGGGCATCATCTCGGCCTCGCTGCTGGCGGTATCCCGGGCGCTGGGCGAGACCATGATCGTTGTGATGGCGGCAGGCATGCGCCCCAACCTGACCTTCAATCCGCTGGAAGACATGACCACCGTGACCGTGCGCATCGTCGCCGCGCTGACCGGTGACCAGGAATTCGCCAGTGCCGAGACGCTGTCGGCGTTCGCACTCGGACTGATGCTGTTCGTGGTGACCCTGAGCCTGAATCTGGTGTCGGTGATCATGATCCGTCGCTTCCGCGAAAAGTATCGCGTCAACAACCTGTAAGCCGTGGAGCCAAAGCCAATGAGACAATCCTTCGATGACATCAGCGCCCAGCTCCGCGCTCGCCACCGCAGGTCGGCCCGACTGAAGTGGGCGTCCATGGGAGCGCTCGGTCTTGCCGGCCTGTTCCTGGTGCTGTTCTTTGCCGACATGCTGGTCAAGGGGCTGCCGGCCTTCCAGCAGGCCCAGATCCAGGTCGAGGTGGACTACTCCGAGCAGGCCAGCCAGATTCCCCTGGCGGCGGTTCAGGAAGACGTCCGCCCGCTGGTCAGTCGCGGCTATCTGCGCCTGATTCCGGGTCGCATGGAAGACAACCCGGACCTGCTCGGTACCTCCCGCATGGAGTGGGTGCTGGCCGACGGCCAGGTGGACCAGTACCTCAAGGGCCACCACGCCAAGCTCAGCAACAAGGAAATGGCGGTGGTCGATCGGCTGAAAGAGGATGGGCGGGCCGAGCTGCGTTTCAACTCGACCTTCTTCTCCAGCGGTGACTCCAAGATGCCCGAGCTCGCCGGTATCGCTTCGGCGGCCATGGGCACCGTGCTGACCCTGCTGGTGACCCTGGCGGTAGCCTTTCCCATCGGCGTGATGACGGCGGTCTACCTGGAGGAGTTCGCGCCGGACAACCGCTTTACCCAGTTGATCGAGATCAACATCAACAACCTGGCGGCGATTCCCTCGATCCTGTTCGGTCTGCTGGGCCTGGCGATCTTCATCAACTTCTTCGGCGTGCCGCGCTCCTCCCCGGTGGTCGGTGGCCTGACCCTGGCGCTGATGACCCTGCCGGTGATCATCATCGCCACCCGGACCGCGCTTCGCAGCGTGCCGGACTCCATCCGTCATGCCGCCTTCGGCGTCGGCTGCTCACGCTGGCAGATGGTGCGTGATCACGTCCTGCCGGTGGCGCTGCCGGGTATCATGACCGGTTCGATCATCGGCCTGGCTCAGGCCATGGGCGAGACCGCTCCGTTGATCATCGTCGGCATGGTGGCCTTCATCCCCGATGTGACCAACTCCTTTACCGAGGCGGCCACCGTGCTGCCGGCACAGATATTCACCTGGGCGGGCGAGCCTGACCGGGCCTTCATCGAGAAGACGTCGGGCGGCATTCTGGTGCTGCTGTCGATCCTTATCACGCTCAACGCCACCGCGGTGGTGCTGCGCAAGAAATTCGAGCGGCGCTGGTAAACCGGCCCCCAAACAGGATACGTTGCCATGAACATGAAAGTTGCCCAGCGCGGAGAAAGCGTGATGAAGCAGGACCAGCCCGGCCAGCCGGTCACTCGCAACGAGGATGCCAACCACGAGTTGAGCATTCGAGTGAACGACCTGAATCTGTGGTACGGAGACTTCCACGCGCTGAAGTCGATCGACATGGATCTGTACCAGAAGAACGTGACCGCCCTGATCGGCCCGTCCGGTTGCGGCAAGTCGACCTTCCTGCGTTGCCTGAATCGCATGAACGATCTGATCCCGAGCGTACGCGTCAAGGGCCTGATCGAGATGGACGGCCGCGACGTCTACGAGCCCAAGATGGACGAGGTCGCGCTGCGGCGTCGGGTCGGCATGGTGTTCCAGAAGCCGAACCCCTTCCCCAAGTCGATCTACGACAACATCGTCTATGCCCCGAAGATGCATGACCTGGTCAGCCGCAAGGCCGACCAGGACGAACTGGTCGAGCGCGCCCTGCGTGACGCCGGCCTGTGGGAAGAGGTCAAGGACAAGCTGCACCAGCCCGGCACCTCGCTGTCCGGTGGCCAGCAGCAGCGTCTATGCATCGCCCGTGCCATCGCGGTCCAGCCGGACGTGATCCTGATGGATGAGCCGACCTCGGCGCTGGACCCGATCTCCACCGCCACCATCGAAGACCTGATGGACAAGCTCAAGCAGCAGTACACCATCATCACGGTGACGCACAATATGCAGCAGGCGGCTCGTGTCGCCGACTACACGGCGTTCTTCCACCTGGGAGAGGTCATCGAGTACAACGACACCAAGACCATGTTCTCGACCCCGCATACCAAGAAGGCCGAGGACTACATCACCGGTCGTTACGGCTAAGCCGAGAGGCGTGCGTGGTAGCGTTCACCGCGGTAGCAAAGGGAGGCCTTCGGGCCTCCCTTTTTACTACCTGTGAACCGGGGACAGTAGCCGTGGTGGCCCGCTCTGGTGGCAGGATTGGTGTCTGCATCTGATGTCAGGGTCTGGTGCAGGGGTCTGGTGTCAGGGGGCTGGCATCAGGAACTGGCGGGCTGGCGGCGGACGTAGGCGGCGACACCACGCATCGACCACAGTCCCAGCACCGGTCCGGGCAACAGTAGCCACAGCACGCTCAGTTCGTGCTCCTGCCACAGGCTGGCACCGAGCCAGATACCGGGCAGGGTAAGGGTGAAGCCGGTGGCGTTCATCACTGCCAGGGTCGCGCCGATGTGTGCCCTGGGGGCGGTGGCCGAGGCCAGTGACGAGAACTGGGCCGAGTCGGCGATGACGCTGAAGCCCCAGAGGTACAGCAGGCCCAGCAGCAGCAGGGGGCTGGCCTGACCAAGCCAGGGGTAGATCAGGCACAGGGCGCCGGAGGTGGCGAGCGCCAGGTTGGCCGCACTGGCGCTGCCGTGGCGTCGGCTGAGGGCGCCGGCCAGGATGCAGCCCAGTGCCCCCACGGCGATGACCGAAAAGCTCAGCCAGGGCGCCCAGTCGGCTGGCGCCTGAAGGCGCGTGACCTCACGGCCGACCAGGAAGGGCACCAGCAGCCAGAAGGCGTAGAGTTCCCAGCAGTGGCCGAAGTAGCCGCCGGCGACGCTGAGAAAGTGGCGATCACGAAAGGCGGCAAGGCCATCCTTCAGTCTGGCGCGAGACGCGTTTGCTGGCAGGTGCGGGCCGTCGCCCAATAGCGCCACGGCGATGCCACCGGCCACCGCCAGGGCCGAGGACAGGATCAGGGTCCAGGCCCAGGGGAGGTCCAGGGTGGCGCCGCGCAGCAGATGGGGCATGGCCGTGCCGAGTGTCAGCATGCCCACCAGCCAGGCCAGGGCGGCCCCGGTGTGACGCGGGGTCCAGCCGATCACCAGCTTCATGCCCAGCGGGTAAATGCCGGCCAGGCAGAGCCCGGTGGCGAAGCGCAGCAGCAGGGCGAGGGCGTGCTGCTCGGCAACGGTGATAAAGGCGAGGTTGACCAGAGCGCCTGCCAGGCTAGCGCTCAGAAAGATGCGACTGGCGCGGTAGCGATCGGCGAGACCGCTGGCGGCGATCGTCAGGGTGCCGACGATAAAGCCGAGTTGCACTGCCAGGGTCAGGTGACCGATTTCGGCCTCGCGAATGCCGAGGTCGCTTCCCAGCGAGGCGGCAACGCCGTTGATGCTGAACCACAGCGATGTACCGCACCACTGTGCCAGCACGATCAGCGGCAGGGCCAGGCGAGAGCGCTCCATGCGTGAGTCCTGTTGTGGATCCAGACCTGAGGTCAAAAAAATGGCCGGGAGCGCCTGTGAGCGCCCCCGGCCATGCTGACCGCTTATCGGCGTGGAAGGCAAGCGTCGCGCCTGCCTTTCAGACTACGACGTTGGCTAACCAGGTCTCGACGTCAGTCGATCAGCTCTCGGCCTCATTCGATCAATGGCCGGCCTCAGTCGATCAGTTCCACCGCCACGGCGGTGGCTTCACCGCCGCCGATGCACAGACTGGCGATCCCTCGTTTTCCGCCCTTGGTGCGCAGGGCGTGGATCAGGGTGGCGATGATCCGTGAGCCAGTGGAGCCGACCGGGTGACCCTGGGCGCAGGCGCCGCCGAAGACGTTGACCTTGTCGTGGGGCAGTCCCAGATCGTCCATGGCCATCAGGGTGACCACGGCGAAGGCCTCGTTGATCTCGAACAGATCCACATCATCCACCGACCAGTCGAGCTTCTTCATCAGTGACTCGATGGCGCCCACCGGGGCAATGGTGAACTCGCTGGGGTGGCGCGAGTGGGTGCTGTGGCCGAGCATGCGGGCCAGCGGGGTGGCGCCGAGGCGATCCGCCGCTGCCTGGGTGGACAGGATCAGGGCAGAGGCGCCATCGGAGATGGAGCTGGCATTGGCCGCCGTGATGGTCCCGTCCTTGGCAAAGGCCGGCCTCAGGGTGCGAATCTTGTCCAGACGAGCCTGGAAGGGTTGCTCGTCATGCTCGACAAGGGTGTCGCCCTGACGGCTGGAGACCGTGACGGGGGCCATCTCGGCGGCCAGGTGGCCGGCCTCGGTGGCCTGCATCGCCCGCTCCAGCGAAGCGATGGCGAAGTCGTCCATGCGCTCGCGTTCGTAGCCGCGCTCGCTGGCGACTTCCTGGGCGAAGCCACCCATCAGCTTGCCGGTCTCGGCGTCCTCCAGGCCATCGAGGAACATATGGTCCTTGAGTTCGCCATGGCCCAGGCGGTAGCCGCCACGGGCCTTGGTCAACACATGGGGGGCGTTGGACATGGACTCCATGCCGCCGGCCAGCATGACCTCGGCGGTGCCGGCCCTGATCAGGTCGTGGGCCAGCATGGTGGCCTTCATGCCCGAGCCACAGAGCTTGTTGATGGTGGTGGCGCCGCGGTGGTCGGGAATGCCGGCCTGGCGCATGGCCTGACGGGCCGGCCCTTGCTTGACCCCGGCCGGCAGCACGCAGCCGAAGATCCCTTCTTCGATGGCGTCTGCCGGAATCCTGGCACGCTCGATGGCGGCGCGAATGGCGCAGGCGGCCAGCTCGGGGGCGGTCTGACTGGACAGGGAGCCCAGCATGCCGCCCATGGGGGTGCGGGCAGCGGCAAGAAAGACGATATCGGACTGACTCATGGCGTGACTCCTGAAACCGTTGCATGTCGATTCTGCGATCGAGCGGCAAGGTGTTGTGTTTGTGTGGGCCGTGGACACGGCGCTGTGATGTCAGTGTGGTTCAGTCCCCGGGGTTTCGCTCGCGACGCGAATCGCGTACGACAAGGTCAGCAAACGACGTTGACCCCGAGGGTGGGCTATGCTTTTCTCAACGAAACCAAGCAAGCGCTAGTGTAACTGTCGATGAATGTAATGAATGACTCGCCCCGTCGCAAGGAGCTGACCCGGCTCGCCGCTCAGCTGTTTGTCCAGGAAGGCTTCGATCGCACCACCGTGCGCATGCTGGCACAGGAAATGGGGATCAAGTCAGGAAGCCTCTTTCACCACTTTCGTGACAAGCAGGAGATTCTTGCTGCGGTCATCGAAGAGGGCACCCAGAACGCCTTGACGTTGGCTCGAGCCGCGCTCAAGGACAGTGCGCCCGACCCCTTGTCCAGGCTGCATGCCATGGCGCGGGCCCATCTGGATACGCTGTTGACCGACCGCAACGCCCACGTGGTAGCGCTGTATGAGTGGCGGCGCCTCGACGATGGCGCTCGGGACCACCTGACCCACCTGCGTGACGCCTACGAGGCGCTGTGGAACGAGGTGCTGGATGACGCCATCGCAGCGGATCTGGTCACCGGCGATCGCGCCCTGGTTTCGCGCTTTGTGCTGGGCGCCCTGAACTGGACGGTGCGCTGGTACGACCCGGACGGGCCGCGTGACCCCGAACAGCTGGCCCACGAACTGGTCGTGATGATCACCCGCCGTCCTTGATCTGCCAAGGGCAGAGTAGCGGGCCGCCCCCTGTGATGGACAGCTGGGGCGCGCCGTGTGCCTGGTAGTCGGTTCTGCTCGTCTTTTCTCTTTCTCTTTTCTCTTTTGCTCCTGTTCTCCTTTTCCCATTCCCGCGTTGTCGTTGCCTCGATGAGGTTCATTCTTTCGCCGAGTGCGCGGGCACGTCCGTCGTGCTCGGTCGGTGCGGTACTTCGAGGTATTCCTAGACGATGGTCTAGCGCACTCTTGCTTGTGTCATGACGTTGAAGCCTCTAGCTTCAACCCTAGCGCTTACTAGGTTGACGCTTACGTCAACGGAATATTGCTGCCGGGGTCACCCTGGAGAGCTTCATCAACAATCACAACGCAAGAGGCCCGTCATGAGCCACGTCACGCCCGTCGATGCCGAGAGCTATCGCGAGACCTTCGACATCCAGCAGGTGATCGATCGTCTGGACGACCACCAGGATGGATATCTCAACGCCTATCATGCCTGCTGTGGTCGACATCTAGGGCAGGGCAGGGGCGACGTCCTGGCGCTGGTGCATGAGGACACCGCCGGTCAGGTGAGCCGGTTGACCTATCGTGAGCTCGACCAGCAAAGCGCGCGTCTGGCGGGCTGGATGGCGGCTCGGGGGCTGGGTGTCGGTGACCGTATCGCCTGCATGCTGCCGCGTTCGCCGCAACTGCTGGTCGCCGTGGTGGCGACCTGGCGTCTGGGTGCGGTGTACCAGCCGCTGTTTACCGCCTTCGGGCCGGATGCGGTGGACTATCGCCTGGGACGCGCCGACACCCGCCTGGTCATCACCGACGCGGCCAATCGTCACAAGTTCGACGGCCTGGAAAGCTGTCCCCCGGTGCTGGCGCTGGGTGGGGCCAGCGAGACGCATCCGCAGGACCTGTCCTGGGATGAGGCCTTGGCCAGCGAAGCGCTTCAGGACTCGCCGCCGCGGCTGTCGCCAGACGCCCCCTTTCTGCAGATGTTCACCTCCGGCACCGTCGGCAAGCCCAAGGGGGTGGCGGTGCCGCTGTCGGCCATGCCGGCCTTTGCGCTGTACATGGAGCTGGCCGTGGACCTGCGGCCAGAAGACCGCTTCTGGAACATGGCCGATCCAGGCTGGGCCTATGGCCTCTACTACGCCATCGCCGGGCCGCTGCTGCTGGGCGTCACCACCCACTTCTGCGAGGCGGGCTTCAGCGCCGAGGGAGCGCTTGCCTTCATGCAGCGCCATGACATCACCAATTTTGCCGCGGCGCCCACCGCCTATCGACTGATGAAGGCCTCGGGTCTGTTCGACAATGCCCATGAGACGCTGTCGCTGCGCGCGGCGAGTTCAGCGGGCGAGCCGCTCAATACAGAAGTGGTGAGCTGGGTGGAGTCGGCGCTGGGCTGTCCGGTGATGGATCACTACGGCCAGACCGAGACCGGCATGACCTGCAACAACCACCACCGGCTCGAGCACCCGAAGCACATCGGCGGCATGGGCGTACCCATGCCCGGCTACCGCCTGGTGATCCTCGATGCCGAGTACCAGGAGTTGCCCCCCGGTGAGCCCGGCGTGCTGGCGGTGGATATCGAGCGCTCGCCGGCGCACTTCTTCCCGGGCTATACCTGGCAGGAGAAGCATCCCTTCGCCGAGGGTTACTACCTGACCGGAGACGTGGTGGTGCGCAACGAAGACGGCAGCTTCCAGTTCGCCGGGCGCGACGACGACATCATCACCACCGCCGGCTATCGGGTCGGCCCCACCGACGTGGAAAACTCGGTACTGACCCACCCCGCGGTGGCGGAATCCGCGGCAGTGGGGCAGCCGGACGAGATTCGCGGCGAGATCATCAAGTCCTATGTGGTGCTGCGTGACGGCTTCGAGGCCAGCGATGCCCTGGCCGATGAAATTCGTCAGCAGGTGCGAGAGCGCCTGTCGACCCACGCCTTCCCTCGGGTGATCGAGTTTGTCGATGAGTTGCCGAAGACCCCGAGCGGCAAGATTCAGCGCTTCAAGCTGCGAGCCGATGCCGCCGAAAAGGCCTGAGCGAGCCGTCGGTATGGTGTCGGGCCAGGCATCCAGATAGACGTTTTTACCTTACGCCCCGAGCGAGTGCTCGGGGCTTGTTGCATGATTGATCAGGAGAATTCGCATGCGTATCGAGAACGCGACCTTTGTCATCACCGGTGCCGGCTCCGGCCTTGGCTCCGCCTGTGCTGAACGCCTGGTGGCCGCCGGTGGTCGAGTCGTGCTGTGCGACTTGAGCGAGGGCGTGCAGGACCAGGCCTGTCGTCTGGGCGACGCTGCCATCGCGGTGCAGGGCGATGTCACCTCGGCAGATGACATCCAGGCGGTGATCGACGCGGCCCAGGCCCACGGTGACGGCCTTGCCGGAGTGATCCACTGCGCCGGTGTGGTCAGTGTGGCCAAGCTGGTGGATCGCCACGGCAACCCGGCCGACCTCGACGCCTATGCACGCACCGTGCAGATCAACCTGGTCGGGACCTTCAACGTCATGCGCCTGGCGGCGGCGGCCATGAGCCAGAACCCGCCGGGAGACGACGGTGAGCGTGGTGTCATCATCAATACCGCCTCGGTCGCCGCCTTCGATGGCCAGGTGGGGCAGTGCGCCTACAGCGCCTCCAAGGCGGGTGTGGTAGGCATGAGCCTGCCGGCCGCCAGGGAACTGTCGCGTCACGGCATCCGGGTGATGGCGATCGCGCCGGGCGTGTTCGAGACGCCGATGATGGCGGACATCCCCGAGGATGCCGTCGCCGCGCTGTCCCAGGCGGTGCCTTTCCCCAAGCGGCTGGGCAAGCCCGATGAATTTGCCCGCCTGGCGGAGCAGATCATCACCAACAGCATGCTCAATGGCGAAGTCATTCGCCTGGATGGCGGTATTCGCATGCAGTGAATCCTGCCCTGAAACGAACGCTTGACTTAGAAGGCGGTCGTCGCTACTTTCAAACACATGTTTGAAAGTGCGTCCTGGCGAGGTCCATCGCAGGCGCAGCCACCGAATCCAGGAGTGCCCCATGCCCGACTATCAGGCCCCGCTGCGCGACATGCGCTTCGTGATGGACGAACTGTTCGACTACCCGAGCCATTATGCTCGTCTTCCTGCGGGGGATGATGTCTCGCCCGACGTGGTGGCGGCGATCCTCGAGGAGGGCGCGCGCTTCGCCCGCGAGGTGCTGCTGCCCCTCAACCAGAGCGGTGATCGCGAGGGCTGTCGTCTCGAAGGTGGCGAGGTCAAGGCGCCGAGCGGTTTTCGCGAGGCCTATCGCCAGTATGTGGAGGGTGGCTGGCCGAGCCTTGCCGCAGAGCCCGAGCACGGCGGCCAGGGCCTGCCGCCGTCACTGTCGATGCTGCTGTCGGAGATGATCTGTGGCTCGAACCTGGCCTGGGGCATGTATCCGGGTCTGTCCCACGGGGCGGCAGACGCGCTGCGTCACCACGGCACCGAAGAGCAGCAGCGCGTCTACCTGACCAAGCTGGTGGAGGGGAGCTGGACCGGCACCATGTGCCTGACGGAGCCCCACTGCGGTACCGATCTCGGGCTGATCAAGACCCGCGCGCTGCCCCAGGATGACGGCAGCTATAGCATCAGCGGGACCAAGATCTTCATCTCTGCCGGTGAGCACGATCTGGCCGACAACATCCTCCACCTGGTGCTCGCCAAGCTGCCGGATGCACCCGAGGGATCCAAGGGCATCTCGCTGTTTCTGGTGCCGAAATTTCTGCCTGATGGCCAGGGCGAAGCGGGTGAGCGCAACGGCGTGGTGTGCGGCTCCCTCGAACACAAGATGGGCATCCACGGTAACGCTACCTGCGTGATGAACTTCGACGGCGCCACCGGCTACCTGATCGGTGCGCCGAACAAGGGGCTGGCGTGCATGTTCACCATGATGAACGCCGCGCGTATCGGGGTCGGTATCCAGGGCCTGGGGCTCGCCGAGGCGAGCTTCCAGAACGCCCTGGCCTACGCCCGGGATCGACTGCAGATGCGCGCGCTGTCGGGCCCCAAGGCACCCGAAAAAGCCGCGGACCCGATCATCGTTCATCCGGACGTGCGGCGCATGCTGCTGACCCAGAAGGCCATCGCCGAAGGCGGCCGGATGCTGGTGCTGTATACCGCTCAGTTGGTGGACGTGGTCGAGCAGTGTTCGGCCGGCGAGGAGCGCGAGCGGGCCGAGACCCTGCTGGGCCTGTTGACCCCTGTCGTCAAGGCGTTCCTGACCGAGCTTGGTTTCGAGGCCACCAATGAAGGGGTACAGGTGTTCGGCGGCCACGGCTTTATCCAGGAATGGGGCATGGAGCAGATGGTGCGTGATGCACGCATCACACGGCTGTACGAAGGCACCACCGGGATCCAGGCGCTGGACCTGCTGGGACGCAAGGTGCTGATGAACCAGGGCGAGAGCCTGAAGGTCTTCACAAAGGAAATCCACAAGTTCTGTCAGGCCAACGCCGACGACGAGGCCATGGCGCCCTTTGTTGGCCCGCTGGCCAAGCTCAACAGTCAATGGGGCGAGCTGACCATGGGCATCGGCATGAAGGCCATGAGCGATCGTGAAGAGGTGGGGGCAGTCTCGGTGGACTACCTGATGTACTCGGGCTACGTGACCCTGGCCTATCTGTTCGCCCGGTCGGTCAAGTGCGCCCGGGAAGCGCTGGCGGACTCGCCCAGCGACGCCAGCTTCTACCAGGCCAAGATCCACACCGCGCGCTTCTACTTCGAACGGCTGTTGCCGCGCACCCGTACCCACGCCGCCCAGATGCAGGCAGGGGCCGAGGGCCTGATGGCGATGGACGCGGAAAGTTTCGGCCTTGGATTCGAGGTGTAGACGGGACTGCCTGTCGACACGATGTTTTGCTGAGCTCTCTCGATCGGGTGACTGATCGTTGATGGGCGGCGAGCCTGGCTCGCCGCCCTTTTTTTATCGTGGCGAAGCGAGTCCGGGGAGGCGTCTGTCGGAGCAGAAGACTGAGACACTTCATTAGCCGCCATACGGGTTTCATGGCATGATGCGTCGATACGCATATTCTTATAGTGAAGGTGATGCAAGACTCTCTACACCTGTCGATTCTCGCCAAGGAGGCATCATGAGCCGCCACCTGGGATTGGGGGTCAAGTCGTTACTTATCCCGTTGTTGTCCTTTCTGGTCGCACTGGTGCCGGTGCTGTGGATCGGCAGCCACGCGCTTCAGGACGTCGAGCGCCACTTCGGACAACGCTTCGCCGAGCAGTACAGCCAACTGCATACCCAGCGCATGCTGACGCCGCTTTCCACCGAGCTGGCCCTGGCCAGGCGCTTCGGCGATCTGACGGTCACCCGCGACTGGCTCTCGGATATCGACAACGAGGAACGCAAGGCCCGTTTCTTCGCCGAGTCCGAGGGATTTCGCCAGCAGTTCGACGGTGACGACTACTTTGTGGTGCATCACGACAGCCGCCAGTTCTACTTCAACGACGGCAAGATGAGTCCAAGCCGTGCCCCCCGCAACCAGCTGTCACGCAGTGACAGTGAAGACAGCTGGTACTTCCGCATGATGGACAGCGGGGCGCCTACCCGGGTTCAGGTCGCCTATAGTCCGGCGCTGGACATCACCCGGGTGTGGATCAATGTTCGCGTCGACGGCGAGAACGGGCCCCTTGGCATGGTCGGTGGCGGCCTCAATTTCAACCGCCTTCTGGCCAGCAGCTTCGACGATCAGCCGTTGGGTGTGGCTTCCTTCCTGCTCGGTCGCGAGGGTCGGGTGCTGGCGATGGCAGAGGACGGAGAGCTCCAGGCGACCGACTTGAGCCAGGTCGATGAAGGCGGCGGCGTGCTCGATGCGGCGGTCGGGGATCCCGAGGCCCTCGCCGAGATGCTGGCATCGGCCCGGGAGAGCGGCGGAGAGGTAGAGACCCGCACCCTCGAGTGGTCCGGTGAGGAGCGAGTGGTGGCGGTCAGCTACATGCCGGAGCTCGACTGGTGGTTGGTGTCGGCGGTCGATCCCTACGCCGCCACCTTGCTGGAAAAGCGTTGGTTGTGGCCGCTGATGTTCGCCCTGGTGGCCAGCCTCGGGGTGGTGCTGGTGGTGGTGGTGATTGCCCTGCGGCGGCTGATCGTCAACCCGATGCGTCGCCTCAGTCAATCCGCCCAGGCGCTGGCCCAGGGCCGTTATGACACCAGGCTCGACAGTGACCGCGGTGACGAGATCGGCGATCTGTCACGGGATTTCCAGCGCATGGCCGATCAGGTTCAGGCCCATACCGAGGAGCTCGAGGAACGCATCCGTCAGCGCACCATGGATCTCACCCTGGCCAACCGGCAGATGAGCGAGGCCAAGCGTCAGATCGATGATTCCCTCGACTGCGCTCGGGTATTGCAGCAGGCGATCCTGCCCAGCCGCGACATGCAACGCTGCGCCGGGCTAAGGCACGGCGTGCTGTGGAGTCCCAAGGATACGGTCGGCGGCGACATCTTCGTGTTTCGGGACTTCGGTCATGACCGCGGCTATCTGCTGGGGGTCATCGACTGCGCGGGACACGGCGTGCCCGGCGCCCTGATGACCATGCTCGCCCGTGCGGCCTTCGACAACTCGGTCAACCAGGTGGGGCCCGAGAATCCGGCGGGTATCCTCGAGGAGATGGACCGGCGCATTCGCCGCACGCTCGAGGCCGACAGCGAGGCTCACGGCGTGACGCCGCACATGGATGCGGGGCTGGTGTGGGTCGGCGCCGACCAGCAGCAATTGACCTTCTCCGGCGCCAAGCTGGATCTCTATGCCACCGATGGCCAGCGCCTGGAGGTACTGGCCGGTGGCCGACGCGCCCTGGCGTTCAAGCGTCGTGGGGAGTTCACCAATCAAACGTTGGCACTGGTACCTGGCTGGTCCTGTACGCTGTGCAGTGACGGCTTCCTGGATCAGGCAGGCGGCGAGCACGGGTTCGGCTTCGGCAGGCGGCGTTTCGAGGCCATGCTGCTGGAGCACGCCGGGCTCGATCCCAGGGCACAGGTTGCGGCCTTCCTGGATGCGCTGGCGCGTTTCCAGGGCGAGGCGCACCAGCGTGACGATATCACCCTGCTGTGCTTCCAGCCGGCCGTCGAGGACGAGCAGGACGGCACCGCGTCCGCGATGTCCAATATTCACCACGGTCACGATGAGGAAATTCCATGGACCTCTTGACGCTGCGCGACCAATTCGAGAAACAGCGCGTGCTGCTAAGCTTCAATGGCCCGATTTCCCATAGCCTGATCGAAGAGATCGGCAAGGCCATTCGCAACTACCTCAACAGCGAATCTGCGGCACCATCGGCGGCGATGGACGTGTTCTCGACCTACATCGAAATGACCCAGAACATCAGCCATTACGCCACCGCCATGGGCTATGACGAACAGCGCGCCACCGCCACCGTTGCGGTGGCGCGGGGCGAGCAGGGTCACTATCTGGTGTCGGCGGGCAACGTGGTCGAGCATGCCGATGGCCAGCGTCTGATGGCGACCGTCGAGGAACTCGGCGAGATGGACGCGGTCGAGCTCAAGCGATGCTACAAGCAGCAACTCAGAAAGCCGCGTGAAGACGGCTCCCGGGGAGCAGGGCTGGGATTGATCGACATGGCGCGCAAGTCCTGCCAGCCGCTTCAGTCGAACCTGACGCCGCTCTCCGATCAACAGAGCTTTTTCTGCATCACCGCCACTATCTGACGGAAAGTCGAGAAAATGATCAACGACATTGCGATTGACGGGACCCAGTCGACCCCTGACATTCGTTCTGACTGGGACGCCGGAACGCTGACCATGCGTGGCGATTCCTATCCCGAAAACACCTTCGAGCTCTACAGTGGCGTGCTGAACTGGGTAGATCACTACCTGCGAGACGGCGAGAGCCCCCTCGAGGTGTGCCTGGAACTGGTCTACCTCAACACCAGCTCGGTCAAGGCGATGATGGACATCTTCGACCTGATGGAGGAGGCCCACCTGGAAGGCAAGGCCTGCAGCGTGGATTGGCGCTACGATGTCAGAAACGAACGCATCGCCGAGCTGGCCGAGGAGTTCAAGGAAGACTGCAGTTTTCCGTTTGCGATCACCCCCGTCGAGGATACCAGTTCATGACCGAAAGGGATCGTCAGCTGCTGCGGGACATCGAGGCACTGCTGGCCTCGTCCGAGCATTAGGACAATCCACTGAAGGCACCGCTCGAAGCGCTCTACCGGCGGCATACCGAGCAGCTTGAGCGGCTGGACCGCATGGCTGCCATTTCCGATGGCTTTCAGCGCAACGTCAAGAGCGACCTGTCCACCGCCGAACGCCGGCTGGAGCGACAGCAGCGTCGCCAGCACAAGCTGTCACGCATCGCCGATGGTTATCAGGAGCTGCTGTTCGAGCGCAAGCAGACGCTGGAAAGCGAGGTCATGCTCGATCCATTGACCAAGATCCCCAATCGTCGTGGCCTGCACACCGAGCTGCGTCGACTGATGGCCGCCTCCAGCCGACAGCAACGCCCTTTTACCCTGGCGATGGTGGACATCGACCACTTCAAGCGCTTCAACGACGAGCATGGGCATGATGTCGGCGATCAGGCGCTGCTGGTAGTGGCCAAGGTCCTCGACGACACCCTGCGCGGTGGCGATATCGTCGGTCGCTGGGGTGGGGAAGAGTTTCTGATCGCCTTGCCCGGCGCTTCGCTGTGGGCGGCTGAACCCCTGTTCGAGCGGCTCCAGGCCAAGCTGCGTACCACCCAGGTGGTGAGCGACGACTCCCTGACGCTGACCGTCAGCATCGGCGCGGCGGAGCACCGCCATGACGAGACCTACGAGCAGACCATGAATCGCGCCGACCAGGCGCTGTATCAGGCCAAGCGCAATGGGCGAGATCGCTGGGAGGCCGCCGAGTGACGGGCGTTCTGACTCAGCATCAGATGGTGTGTCGGCGCTGGAGGTTGCGCGGGTCCGGACCTGGCAGGCAGGAGGTACCGGCAGCATGCTGAGGGTGTCCGAGCGGCTGTGGCTTGCGTCGATCGGCAAGGAACACTGTGACGCTCTGTGGCACGCCATCGACGCCAGCCGGGAGTCGTTGAGGCCCTGGCTGCCGTGGGTCGATGCGACCCGCGAGCAGGGAGATTGCGAGGTCTTCGTCACCGCTGCCATGGCCGAGCGGCGTCTGGGCACCGCTCGACACTTTGCCTTGCTCGAGGACGACGAGCTGATCGGCGTCGTCGGCTTCAACCGCATCGTCGAACGTCACCGCTGGGCGTCGCTGGGCTATTGGCTGCGCAGCGACCGCCAGGGCGGGGGCCGGATGTCGCAGTCCGTGGCAACCCTGGTGGAATGGGGTTTCGACGAACTCGAGCTTCATCGACTCGAGATTCGTTGTGCCGAAGGCAATAGCCGTAGTCGCGCTATCCCCGAGCGACTCGGCTTTCGCCAGGAAGGCGTGCTGCGCGAGTGCGAATGGGTCGGCGGACGGGCGCTGTCCCATGTGGTCTATTCGCGTCTTGCCGGTGACCCCGCGCCGGGCTGACGGCCTCGCCTTCAGGCCCAGCGTTCCTCGGCGGTAAAGGCGACGGTAAACCAGCGGCGCTCGGGGGGAATGCTCAGTCGTGAGGATATCTCCTCGCGGATCTCGTCCATCTCTACCATGCCGCGCCCGGCAGCGAAGTTCGGCGCGGTCACGATATGGATCTCGATAAAGTGGCCCCGGCCACTCTTGGCCACATGACTGTAGTAGTGGCTGAGACCCTCCCTTTGCATGATCTCCTTCATCGCCGCGTGTACCTCACGATCGATGGCGCTGGGTGCCATCAGCAGGATGTCCTTGGCGGCTCGCCGAATGATGTTGATGGGCACCGGCATGAACACCAGGGTCAGCACCACCAGCAGCGCCGAATCGACGTAGGGCGTCCAGTGGTCGAGCGCGGTACCTTCCAGCATAAGGGCGATCACGAAGGCCACCAGCAGCGCGCCGGTGATCAGCGCCGCCATCAGCCAGTTCTTCTGATCGATTCGCAGAAACTCGGAGTTGGCCCTGCGATTGATCTTCTTCAGATACACCGCCATGGCGCTGCAGATCACCAGCACCACGGCGGCGTAGAGGGTGGCCGCGCCGAAGGAGAGGGCGTGGCCGCCGCCCAGCAATTCCCGCAGCGCGTTGAGAAAGGCGTAGAAGCACAAGAGCAGCAGAATGCCACCGTTGAGCGCCGCCACCATCGGCTCGAAGTGCCAGAAGCCATGCTGGAAGCGCGAGGTCGCCTCGCGCACGACCAGCCGCGATACCGCCAGCGCAAGCCCCGACATGGCGGCGTCAATGGTGGAAAAGACGCCATCGAAGAGGATCGACTGGGAGCCGGCCAGCAGGCCGAAACTGACCCCGAGCAGGGCGACGCCCAGGGTGGTGATGATCGAGAGCGACAGGGCCCGTTGTTCGAGTCGTGAATCCATGATCCGATGCAGTGTCGAGGAAAGCTCGACTATAGGGGCTGGCGTCGTTTGGCACCAGCCGGGGCGTTCGCGTCGGCTATCACAGGGCGTGGATCAACAGGGAGAACACCATGAGCAACAATCTCTACGCCAGGGCAGAGTGTGGCTGCGGCGCCATTGCGCTGCTGGTCGCCGGTGAACCCGAGGCCGTCGATCCTCGCCTGAGGCTGGCCTGGTGGCCGGAGACAGCGCTGCAGTTGACGCAAGGGGCGGACTGGCTCGAGCTCACGGATGAACGGCGCGGAGAGCATCGCTTGCTGGTGGAGAGTTGCCGCCGCTGTGGTGACCGGCTCATGGTCTCACGGGGCGGCTGGGTCGAGACGACGCTTGAATGGGTGGAGAGGCTGGGGCTGGAGGTATCGACGCTCCGTGCCAGTGATGCACTTCGAGAGAGCTTCGGGCATGCACGCCCCGTTGATTGAGCCGTCGTGATCTCCACCCATGGGCGCTCGCTGCCTGCGCGGTGAAGGGATCAAGGGTGCGCGTTGGCGAGGGAGGGGTAGCCCAGCAACTGCCCCAGGCGCTCGGCGTGAAGCGACAGCCAGTCGGGATCGATCGGCCCCCAGTCCTCGATGCGATAGTGGCCGATATTATGAGGCTTGCCTGGCTGATGCTCGAAGCGGCAGCGGATGTCCAGTTCCTCGAGGGCGGCGAGGGTGTCCTGAGCGGTACGTCTCGGCATGCCGGTGGCGGCGGTGATGGCCGGCACGCTATCGATGCCGGTGGCCACCAGATGGGCCAGGTAGAGGCGTCGATAGAAGCTGGTGCGGGTCTTGCTGAGGCTGGTCATGGGCTTTCGCTATCTCGTCAGGGGCCTTTGGTACCGATGGTGCAGCGTCACGTAAAAGCGCGGCCAGTGCAACAGAGGTTCGAGACTTTGATGCACGTCACAGGCGTGCCTGCCGGCACAGGCTAGAGTGTGGCGACACCGGGCGGTGCTTCATGAACTTCGTCATGGAAATGATTCTTGAAGCGCGAACGGTTCTCGCCATTTTCTATCCCGAGGTTCTCGCATGTCTGCATCGCCGATCTTTGACCGCTCCGCCCTGGCCGCCCTGGCCGCCCTGGCCACCACCCTCTGTCTTGGTGTCTTTTCCAGCAGTGCCTCGGCGCTGGAGTATCCGATCGGCGAGCCCGAACTGGTCAACGGCATGGAAGTCGCCGCGGTCTACCTGCAGCCGGTGGTCATGGAGCCTGCCGGTGAGCTGGCCGCTGCCGAGGCCGATATTCATCTCGAGGCGGATATTCACGCCCTCGAGGACAACGACAACGGTTTTCCTCCTGGCGCCTGGATTCCTTTTCTGCACATTGACTATCGGTTGCAGAAGGAAGGCAGCGACAGTGTGATCGAAGGTAGCCTGATGCCGATGATCGCCAGCGACGGCACCCACTATGGTGTCAATGTGGCGCTCGAGGGCATGGGGCGCTATCACCTGAGCTTCCACATCGAAGCGCCGCACCTGATGCGTCACATCGACAAGGAAACCGGCGTGGCACCCTGGTATGCGCCCTTCGACGTCGAGTACGACTTTGTCTACGCCGGCGTGGGCAAGAAGGGCGGCTACTGAGAGGAGGCGGTCATGTTGCTGCTACGTCGTTCCCGTCTCTCGGGCGCGCTGATCACGGCGCCGTTGGTCGCGCTGTCGCTGATGACACTGTGCGCCACCTCTGGTCAGGCAGAAGCCGGAGCGCTGCCTACCTACCGGTTGACCCTTGTTGACGGCAGGCTTGATCCCGTCGAACTCGAGGTCGTCGCCGGGCAGCGGTTCAAGATCGAACTGCATAATGCCGGAAGTACGCCGGTGGAATTCGAGAGTCGCCGGCTTCGCCAGGAAAAGGTGATGGGTCCCGGCGTTCACTCCTTCGTCGTGGTCCACCCGCTGAAGCCGGGGCGTTACGACTACTTCGACGAGTTTCACCTGCCCGATGCCCAGGGCGTGATCATCGCTCGGGAAGCCTCCGAGGAGGCACACCCATGAACGAAGCGGCCTTTATCGTGGTCCTGCGCGAGAGCCTGGAGGCCATCCTGGTGGTCGGCCTCGTCTACGCCTGGCTCGCCCGAGAGGGGCGTCGTGATGCCTTGAATTGGCTGTGGGGCGGTGTCGCGGCGGGTATCGCCCTGGCGGTGGTGCTCGGTGCTGTGCTGATGGGAGTAGGGCGCTGGTTGACCGGTGACGCCCAGACCCTGTTTCAGACCGCCATGTCGGCGCTGGCCGCCGCGTTGATCGTGCAGATGGTGGCGTGGATGCGCCGTCGCGGTGCCTCCTTCAAACGCTCCATGGAGTGTGACGCCATGCTGTGTCTGTCGCGCTCACGGCTGTGGGGCATCGCTACCCTGGTGGCCCTGGCGGTGGCTCGGGAAGGCGCCGAGACCCTGGTGTTTCTGTACGGTCTGGGGCTGGCCCAGTGGCGAGGCGGACAACTGACCTCCTTCGCCCTGGCCGCAGGTCTCGGCTTTGTCACGGCGGCTGCCTGCTTCGTGATGCTGCAGTGGTCCTCGCGACGACTGGCCTGGCGCGGGTTCTTCCGGGCCAGCGAGATCCTGCTGCTGCTGGTGGCGGCGGGCCTGTGGGTAGCGGCGCTCGAGCGGCTGATGAATCTGGGCTGGTTGCCGGTCGGGATCGATCCGCTGTGGGACACCAGTGCCTGGCTGGATGATGGCCAGGGAGTCGGCGGACTATTGGCCAGTATCGCCGGTTACCGTGCCTGGCCTTCCTCGACGCTGGTGCTCGGCTACCTGTGCTATTGGGGCCTCGTCTACTGGTGGGTGGGCGGGCAGCGCCCGTCGCACAACGTCGTCGAGGGAGCGGTGTCGTGAACGAGGCGGCGGCGGTGACGGCAACAGGGACTGCAACAGTGACGCCAGCAGTGATGCCAGAAGCCAGCGATCGTCGCTGCGGGCCTGGCAAGGAGACTCGGCCAACCGTGGCTGAGAATCGGCATCCAGGCGCCCGCAAGACCCGACGCTGGGCACGTCTGGGAGCCTGGCTGAAGCATCATCGGCGCTGGATTCTGACACTGCAGTGGGCCGTGGTGGCGTTCTACGCCGTGCTGCTGCTGGTGCCGCCCTTGTTGCCCCTGCCGAACCATGAGGCACGCATCCTCGATCACCTCACGGTGTTCGCCGAGTTCGTGTTCTGGGGTATCTGGTGGCCCTTTGTCATGGTCAGCATGGTGGTGGCGGGGCGGCTATGGTGCGGGATGATGTGTCCGGAGGGTGCCATCACGGAAGCAGCCAGCCGTGTCGGCATGGGCCGGGCGATACCGCGCTGGATGCGTTGGGGTGGCTGGCCGTTCGTGGGCTTCGCCATGACCACGATCTATGGGCAGCTGGTCAGCGTCTACCAGTATCCCAAGGCCGCGCTGCTGGTGCTGGGGGGCTCGACCCTGGCGGCGGCCGTGATCGGTCTGGTCTACGGCAAGGGCAAGCGCGTCTGGTGTCGCCATCTGTGTCCGGTCAGCGGCGTCTTTGCGCTGTTGGCCAAGCTGGCGCCGTTGCACTACCGCGCCGACCCCGAGGTGTGGACCGAACACGGACGGCGCCAGCGCCGGCGTGAGGTGTCAAGAAGTCGGGCTCCGGACTGCCCGGTGCTGATCCCGCTGAAGCAGCTGGACAGCGCCAGTGACTGCCATCTGTGCTCGCGTTGTTCAGGCTACAAGGATGCTATCCATCTCGAGCTCAGGGCGCCCGGCATCGAGGTGGTGTCGCCACCGCCTCAGCGACCCGCGACCCTGTGGGAGTTCGTGCTGGTGGTGTTCGGCCTGCTGGGCATCGCGGTGGGGGCATTCCACTGGTCGGCGAGCCCCTGGTTCGTGGCCGCCAAGCAGCAGGCGGCTGTCTGGCTCTATCAGCACGGTTGGGGATGGCCGCTGGAAACCAGCGCACCCTGGTGGCTGCTGACCCACTATCCCGAACACAACGACGTCTTCACCCTGCTCGATGGAGCCCTGCTGCTGGGCTATATCGGTGCCACGACCCTGGTGCTGGGGGGGCTTGTCTCGCTGTCGCTGTCGCTGACCAACCGTCTGCTTGGCCGCTGGCGCTGGCAGCGACTGTGGCACCTGTCCTACGCCCTGATACCCCTGGCCGCGGTCGGCGTCTTCCTGGGCCTGTCGATGACCACCCTGACCCTGCTGCGAGGCGATGGCCTGCTGATCCACTGGGCCAATGACGCCAGGGCGCTGTTGCTGGGGCTTGGCGTACTGGCAAGCGCGGGGCTTGGATGGGGCATCCTCGGACGCTACGCCAGTGGCCCGCGTCGACTTCTGGCCATGCTGCCCATGCTCGCCGCCCAGGCGCCGGTGATCGGCGCCTGGTGGCTGCTGTTCTGGGGCTGGTAGAACGTGGTAGCGCCTGGTAGAGAGCCAGCCAGCGCCGACCCTGACTATGCAGAAAGAAACGGCGCTTTCATTGCGGTGATGATCTGGCGCATTTCGTCATCCGAGGTGATATAGGCCGGCGGGCTGGTAGAGAGCTAGTCAGCGCCGACCCTGCCCACTAATTATGCGTTTGCTGTGAAAGTTATGCGTTTGCTGTGAAAGGCGCCTTCATGGCCTTGATGATCTGGTGAATTTCCTCATCCGAGGTGATATAGGCCGGCGGGCTGGTAGAGAGCTAGTCAGCGCCGACCCTGCCCACTAATTATGCGTTTGCTGTGAAAGTTATGCGTTTGCTGTGAAAGGAGCCTTCATGGCCTTGATGATCTGGCGCATCTCGTCATCCGAGGTGATATAGGCAGGCATGGTGTAAAGCCATCTGCCGAAGGACCTCAGCCACACGCCCTGTTCACGGGCGATGGCGGCGGCGCCTTTCAGCGCTTTACTGTCGTGCACCTCGATCACGCCGGTGGCGCCGAGCACACGGATGTCGGCCACCGCAGGGTGGGCGCGCAGGTCACTGTCGCCGGCGAGTTCCTGCACAAGGATGGCGTTGAGCCGAGCGATACGGCCCAGATAGTCGTCCTCCTCGAAGACCCTGAGGCTTTCCAGTGCCACGCGACAGGCCAGCGGATTGCCCATGAAGGTCGGGCCGTGCATAAAGGCGTGAAGCTCACTGTCGCCGATAAAGGTGTCATGGACACGGTCGTTGGCCAGGGTCGCCGCGTGGCCAAGGTAGCCGCCGGTCAGCCCCTTGGACAGCACCATGATGTCCGGACTGACACCGGCATGGTCGGCGGCGAACATGCGCCCGGTGCGGCCAAAGCCGGTGGCCACTTCGTCGAACACCAACAGCACGTCGAACTCGTCACACAAGGCGCGAGCACCCTTCAGATAGTCCGGAGAGGTCATATTGAGGCCACCGGCGGCCTGCAGCAGGGGCTCCATCAACAGCGCGGCGATCTCGTGGTGGTGGGCTTCCAGCACCGCTCGCAAGGCGTCGAGGTCGGCGGCGACCTGCTCTGGCGTGGCCGTATAGGGTGCCGTCGGCGCCGGGGCGAAATGGTGCTTCGGAAGAAAGCCGGAAAACAGCGAATGCATGCCCTCTTCGGGGTCACACACCGCCATGCAGCCGGCGGTATCACCGTGGTAGGCCTTCATCAGCGACAGCATGCGGTGCTTGTTGGGGCGGCCGCGCAGATGGTGGTACTGCACCGCCATCTTCATCGCCACCTCCATGCCCACCGAGCCGCTGTCGGAGAAGAACACGTGGTTGAGGCCCTCTGGCGTGACGCGAACCAGTTCCCGGGCGAGCTGGTCGGCGGGATCGTGGGTCAGTCCTCCAAGCATCACGTGACACAGCGTGGTAGCCTGCTCCTGAATCGCCTTGACCAGCCGTGGATGTCCGTAGCCGTGGATCATGCACCACCAGGAGCAGGTCGCGTCGAGCAATGATTCGCCGCTGTCCAGGGTAAAGCGGGTGCCCTGGCCGCCGACTACCCGGGGGGCAGGGGCCTGGGTCTTGAGATGGGCGTAGGGATGCCACACCGGAGAGGTCATGTCGGCTCCTGAAGGACGCTTGGTGGTAAACTGAGTGACGAGTTAAAAGTTTACCACCGCTGCTGCTGCCGTCGCCAACACCAGCGCTCGTACCCGGAAAATCGGGGTAGAGCGGGGCAGGCGAGGGCGCAAGGAGGAGCGGTGCTTTCTCAGGGTTGCTGGGCTTAGGGATGCCGGGCTCAGGGATGCTGGGCGTCGACACGTTCGAGAAAGCGCTCGAACAGGAACGCCTCGTCGTTTTTCAGCGAGCGACTCAGGCAGTCGATGAACTCTCGGCGCGGATAGGTGAAGATCCGCGGCGCCTTGTAGGCATCCAGATCGATGGCGATTACCTCTCCGTCGACGACCAGGAAGTTCTCGGTGTGCAGGCCACGACAGTGGATACGGTCACGGTACAAGGCTTCGAGAATGTCCAGGTAGCGGTTCTGCAGTTCCGGAGAGTCGAGGACCAGCTTTTTAAGCGCGATGCCGTGCACGTTGGCGGTGACCAGGCGATAGCGCTCTGCCGACAGGATTTTCGGTGTGGCGATACCCAGTCGCTCCAGTCGGCCGGCGACATAGCGAAAATTGTGGCCGGGGTAGCGCCGGATGCCCAGGCGGTAGCGCCAGCGATCGCTGGTCTTGGGCGTGAAGGTCTTGATGAAGGCGTCCTGGTCCGGATCGTAGTGGACCTCGGTGTACTTGCCGGTCTGGATCAGTTGCATGGCGTCCTTGGCAGGCAGGGGGTGGCGGTCAAAACAAGGAGAGGGAAGACGTCAGGCGTCTTCGTCGAAGCGTGCGTCGAACAGTGCCTCCAGAGCGTCCAGCACCGCGTCCGCGTCCTTGCCTTCGGCCTCCAGGGTCAGTTCCGTTCCGCAGGGGGCGGCCAGCATCAGCAGCGACATGATGTTGGCGGCGTCACCCGAGCGGCTGCCATGGTGGACGGTGACGGTGGCGTCAAAGGGTTGGCAGCAGGTAACCAGGCGAGTCGCGGCGCGTGCATGCAGGCCGCGACGATTGGTCAGGGTCAGGGTGCGTCGGGCCACGCCTAGAGTCCTCCGCTGTCCAGTCGGCGTTGCTGGCCGAGTTCGCGGTGGCGTAGACGGACGCGGGGATGCTGGTCGGCCAGGGCCGAGGCGATTCCCTCGGCCAGGTAGACCGAACGATGCTGTCCTCCGGTGCAGCCCACCGCCACGGTGAGGTAGCTGCGCTGGCTTTGCTGATAGCGCGGTAGCCAGGTGCGCACCCAGCCGAGGATATCGCGCTTCATGTCGGCGACGTCCTGATAGCGTTCGAGGAAGTCGATGACGCTGGGATCGCAGCCATTGGCATCACGCAGTGATGGTTCCCAGTAGGGGTTGGGCAGACAGCGGGCATCGAACACGATGTCTGCATCCGGCGGCACGCCACGCTTGAAGCCGAAGGACTCCACGGTCAGGCTCAACTGGCCGCTGCGGTGGTCGGCGACCTGTTCGGCGATGCGCGAACGCAGTTCGTGCACCGACAGGCGAGAGCTGTCGATGACCAGATCGGCCAGGTCTCGAATACCCGAAAGGGCCTTCTGCTCGGACTCGATGGCTTCCGCCAGGGTCATGTCGCTATCACGGGTCAGGGGGTGACGGCGCCGCGTGTGGGAATAGCGCTCGAGCAGAATTCGCGCATCACTGGTCAGGTAGACCACCTGGCAGTCGATCGGACTCTGCTTGAGGGACGCCAGCTGGGCGGGGAAGCGTTCCAGCGCCTCAGGCAGGTTGCGGGCGTCGACGCTGACGGCGATACGGCGGGAATGACCGTTTTCCAGCTCGTCCACCAGGGCGCCCAGCAAGGTCGCGGGAAGGTTGTCGATGGCGTAGAACCCCAGGTCCTCCAGGGCCTGAAGGGCCACGGACTTTCCCGAGCCGGAGCGACCACTGATGATCACGAGCTGCATGTCCTGTCTCCTTGGGCAGGCGTCCATTGCTGATGGCCTAGGCAAGGCCGCGATCAGGAGGGAGTGTCGTCCCCCGGCGCCTGTTGGCGGATGGCTTCCTGCAGGCGCTCGTGAAGCTCGCGCTGGGAGCTGGCGTGGCGCAGACGGTGACGTGTGTCGGCGTCGTTCATGACGCCGGCGACCTGGCCGAGCAGGGCGAGATGGGCGTCGTCGGCCTCTTCCGGTACCAGCAGCACGAACACCAGATCGACGGGCTCACCATCGATGGCATCGAAGTCGACAGGTTCCGCGAGTTTGAGGAAGCCGGAGATGGGCGCCTTGCAGTGGGGGTTGCGGGCATGCGGAATGGCGACGCCATTGCCGATGCCGGTACTGCCCAGGCGCTCACGTCCGATCAGCCGACTGAAGACCTCCTGGCTGTCCAGGCTCGGGGTGTTCTGCGCAATGAAGGTGCTGAAAAACTCCAGCACCCTCTTCTTGCTGCCTCCCGGGACATCGAACAATGTGCGCTCGGGAGGGAGAATGGCTTCCAATGTCATGAGAGTCAGCGAATTCCGGCGCCTTGGGCGCGGGCTTGGGATTTTTCCTTGTGCTTGACCAACTGGCGGTCCAGCTTGTCGGCAAGGGCGTCGATAGCGGCATACATGTCGCCGTCCTGCGCTTCGGCATGCAGGTCGGCACCGGCGGCGTGAAGGGTGCAGGCGGCCAGCTGGCGTTCCTTTTCCACCGAGAGGGTCACCTGGACGTTGGTGATGTTGTCGTAGTGGCGCTCCACACGGGTGAGCTTCTCTTGTACGTAGTCACGCAGGGGATCGGTCAATTCGACGTGGTGGCCGGTGATGTTGACTTGCATGACAGGCTCCTTGCTCTTTCGGGTGGTGGCTTGATTGTAACCCTTTTTCCGATCCTGCAAACCCCCTCGACGCTACGCAGAAAGACGCAGATGTCATGCGAAATTTCAAGTGCTTGCGCTTTCCCGATAACTAGGCTAGCGACGCCGCAGCGCAAGGCCTCAGCGCAGTCGCTTGCGCTCGCTGGAAGACGGAATATTCATGGCTTCCCGGTACTTTGCCACGGTGCGTCTGGCGACATTGACGCCGTCTTCCGCCAGCAATTCCACCAGTTTGCTGTCCGACAGAGGTTTGCGGGCAGGTTCCTTTTGAATCAACGATTTGATCATGGCGCGGATGGCGGTACTGGAATGGGCGTCGCCATCCTGGCCGACCTGGCTCGAGAAAAAATACTTCAACTCGAACACGCCGCGAGGCGTGTGCACGAACTTCTGGGTGGTCACGCGGGAGATGGTGGACTCGTGCATCTCCACCTTGTCTGCGATATCGGCCAGCACCAACGGTTTCATGGCCGCTTCTCCCTGCTCGAGGAAGTCGATCTGACGCACCATGATTTCCCGGCCGACCTTCAGCAAGGTGTCGTTGCGGCTGGACAGACTCTTGATCAGCCAGCGCGCCTCCTGCAGGTGGTCCTTGAGGAACTGGTTGTCCTGGCTCTTGTCCGCGCGCCGAATCAGCGCAGCGTAGTCGGGCTGGATGCGCAGTCGAGGCATTGCATCCGGGTTGAGTTCAACGCGCCAGCCCTCTTCGGTGTGGCGTACCACCAGGTCGGGTATGACGTAGTCGTTATCGCTGTCACCGAACTGGCTGCCGGGACGTGGGTCGAGGCTTCGGATCAGCTCGATGACGCTGTCGAGTTGGTCGTCATCGAGTCCTAGCCGGCGCTTCAGCAGACGTCGGTCGCCGCTGGCCAGTGCCTCGAGAAACTGTCTTACCAGTCGTCCGGCCTGGGGCAGCAGGACGGTATCGCGAGGCAGGCTATCCAGTTGCAGCATCAAACACTCGCGCAGGTCGCGGGCGAACACTCCGGTCGGTTCGAACTGTTGCAGCCGAACCAGCACCGCCTCCACCTCGGCGAGGGGAGGGGGGCGACGACCGTCTTGCTCGAGCCCCTGGGCGATGTCATCCAGTGTCTGCTCGAGATAGCCGTCGGCGTTGACCGCGTCGAGCAGGCTCTCGGCGATCAGGCGCTCCTGGTCGCTGACGTCGAGCATCGCCAGTTGCCAGCTCAGGTGGCTGTGCAGTGACTGGGAGCTTGCCTGGCGCTCGAAATCCGGCGCCTCGCCACTGCCGGCGGGGGTGGTGCCCAGGTCCTGGTAGGTGTCGGACCAGTCGCTGTCCAAACTGAGTTCCGAGGGAATCTGATCCGCCCAGTCATCTTCCGCGGCTTCCCTGGTCTGCTGTTCGCCGAACTCGTCCTCGAGTTCGAGCATGGGGTTGGCCTCCAGCGCCTGCTGGACCTCCTGGCGCAGGTCCAGGGTCGAAAGCTGCAGCAGGCCGATCGCCTGTTGCAGTTGCGGGGTCATGGTCAGCTGGGTACCGATGCGCAGCTGCAGTGACGCCTTGAGGGCCATGGGTCGGGATCCACCAGTGTTGTCGAAAGGCTTTACCCTAACGACGAGTCATCAGACATGCAAGCATCTTGCCAAGTTGGTGTTTTTTGACCTGTGGGAGGGAGTGAAAAGGTCGATGTGGAACAACTTGGTAGGGGGGAGGTGCTTCTTTCGAGGGAGGCCCTGTGTGCAAGGTGAGGCCGACCCTTTCGGGGCCGGCGCTTGGATGCTGATGCTGGCAAGTGTTGCGGCCGCTTGAGGCGACTGCGGCTGTCGGGCGGCCCTGCGGTCTAAAGGCGGAAGTTTTCGCCCAGGTAGACCTCCTTGACGCGCTGGTTGGCAAGGATGGACTCGGCGCTGCCCTCGGCGATGATCTGGCCGTCGCCGACGATGTAGGCACGATCGCAGATATCGAGGGTCTCGCGCACGTTGTGATCGGTGATCAGGACGCCGATATCGCGGGCCTTGAGTTGACGAATGATGGACTTGATCTCGCCCACCGAGATCGGGTCGACCCCGGCGAAGGGTTCATCGAGCAGGATAAAGGCCGGCTCGGTGGCCAGGGCGCGGGCGATCTCGACCCGGCGCCGCTCCCCGCCGGACAGGCTCATGCCGGGGTTGTCGCGAATATGGCTGACGTGGAAGTCCTCGAGGAGTTGCTCGAGACGTGCTTCTCGGCCCTCGCGGTCGAGGTCCTTGCGGGTCTCGAGGATCGCCATGATGTTGTCGGCCACCGACAGCTTGCGAAAGATCGAAGCCTCCTGAGGCAGGTAGCCGATACCGGCCAGCGCGCGCTGGTGCATGGCCGCGCGGCTCAGGTCCCGATCATCGATGCTGATGCTGCCGGCGTCGGCTCTGACCAGGCCGACGATCATGTAGAAGGAGGTGGTCTTGCCGGCCCCGTTGGGGCCCAGCAGACCGACGATGCTGCCCTGCTCGATCGACAGGCTGATGTCCTGGACGACGCGACGCTTCTTGTAGCTCTTGGCCAGATGGCGAGCGTGGAGAGTCTTCATCAGTTTCCTTGGCTTTCCGGCTCGAGGGTCATGCGAATGCGCTGCTCGCCCTGGACGCCCTGGGCGCTGGAGCGGGCCTGGACCACGCGGCGATCGAGGAAGTACTCCAGATAGGCACCGTCGAAGGTGTCATTGGCCTTGTGCAGCTCAGCCTGGTCGATCAGCTCCATGCGGCGTTCGGCCACGTGGTAGATCACCTTGCGGCCCCAGCCCTTGACCACCGGTTCTTCCGGGGATGGCTTCTGCTCGAGGTAGGCACGTGAGCCGGTCGCGGTCGCCAGTGACAGTTGTCCTTGGTCGTTGCGCTGGATCTCGACGCGTTCGCCGGTGAGGATCATGCTGCCTTGCACAATGCGCACGTCGCCGGTATAGACCGCGGTGCCGGCGCGATCATCGAGATCCAGCTGGTCGGCCTCCACCTGAATCGGTGCGCTGCGATCACTTTCCAGCGCCAGGACACTGCTGCCGGTGGCGCCGGCGGCCAGGCCAAGGGCCAGGGCAAGCAGGAGGGCGGGACTTGGACGCATCATGGAAGGGGCTCCTTATTGAGGCTCTGGCGGATGATGACCGGTGACATTGTCGGTCAGGCGAGCGGTATTGTCATGGATCCAGGCGTCGAAGCGCTCCCCTTGCATCTGTTGAGGGGGTTGGCGTAGGACGGCTGGCGTTTCGCTCCAGACATGGCCACTGTCGCTGTCGTAGACCAATACCTCTGTATCAAGCTGCCAACGCTCCGCGGGGGCCTCGAGATGGGCGTCGCCCGACAGGGTCAGGGGGTTGTCGTCCGGACCCAGTTCACCGTTGTCGGCGTCGGCGATCCACTCTCGGCCGCTGTCGTCGATCAGTGCAAGGTCCGGCTGGTCCACCCGGGTGACGTCGTCGAGCGGTGTGTGCACAAGGCGTGGCGTATCGATGCGCTGGTGGGGGGTGCCCTGGGCATCGAAGCGGGTCAGGCGGGCATCCACCAGGTAGTAGTCGGGCTCGCCGGCCTTGTCATTGGGTACCAGGTCGGGGACGTTGCTCTCGCGGGGGTCGAGCAACGTCAGGCCGCCACCGAGTACCAGCAGCAGGATGACCAGCCAGAAGCGAAAGCCTGGACGCAGTGCGCTCAGTTTCATGTCAGCGGTCCGTTGCTCAGGTAGCTGTCGATGATATCGTCGAGGCGGCCCTGGGCCATCAGCAGGGTGTCGGTGATCTCGCGCACCGCGCCATGTCCGCCGGCAACCTGGGTGACCCAGTCGGCGTGCTGACGAAGGTAGCAGGGGGCGCCTGGCACGGTGATGCCGACCGCACTGCGATGGATGCAGGGCAGATCCGGCAGGTCATCGCCGCAGTAGGCGACCTGGTCGAGGGTCAGGCCCAGCGAATCGCACAGCGATTCAAGGGCGGGCAGCTTGCGCTCGACCCCTTGCTGTACGTGCTCGATGCCGAGTGCTCTGGCTCTTTGAGTGACCATGGGGGAGCTGCGCCCGGTGATCAGGGCCACCTGGATGCCGGCGCGCTTGGCCAGCTTGAGGCCGTGGCCATCCAGGGTGTTGAACGCCTTCAACTCGGAGCCGTCGGCGTGGAAGTACAGTCGACCATCGGTCAGTACGCCGTCCACGTCCAGCGCCAGTAGCTTGATGTGGCGCAGGCGCTCCACCAGTTCCGGCGCGAGGGAGGCAAGAAGGTCGTGAGACATGAAGGTGTTCCTTGATAAGAAGGGGTTGAAAAAGGGTCAGATGACACCGGCGGCCAGCAGGTCGTGCATATGCAGTGCACCTACTGGGCGCTGCTCGCCATCGACCACCGCCAGGGCGGTGATCCGGCCTTCTTCCATCAGCTTGACCGCCTCCGCCGCCAGGGTGGCGGGGCCGATGCGTCGCCCGGGGGTGGTCATCACGTCATCCACGGTAAGCGAGCTGAAGTCCTGATGGCGATCCAGGGTACGGCGCAGGTCGCCGTCGGTATAGACCCCGGCCAGGGTGCCGTCGGGGGATACCACGCAGGTAAAGCCGAGTCCCTGACGGGTGATCTCGAGCAGGGCGTCGCGTAGCGGCGAGCCCGACGGCACCGAGGGCAGGCGGTCGCCGGTATGCATCAGGTCGGCCACGGTCAATAGCAGTCGCTTGCCCAGGCTACCGCCCGGGTGGGACAGGGCGAAATCCTCGGCGGTGAAGCCGCGTGTCTCGAGCAGCGCCACCGCCAGGGCGTCGCCCAGCGCCAGCGCTGCAGTGGTCGAAGAGGTCGGGGCCAGGTCCAGCGGGCAGGCCTCGCGCTCGACCCCGGCGTACAGATGGGCCTCGGCGTGGCGGGCCAGGGTCGAGTGCGCTCGGCCGGTCATGCTGACCAGCGGAACGCCCATTCGCTTGAGCAGCGGCAGCAGGGCGGTGACCTCGGCGGTTTCGCCGGAGTTGGACAATGCCAGGACCACGTCGCCGGGCGTGATCATGCCCAGGTCGCCATGACTGGCTTCACCGGGATGGACAAAGAAGGCCGGCGTGCCGGTGCTTGCCAGGGTGGCGGCGATCTTGCCACCGACATGTCCCGACTTGCCCATGCCGGTGACGACCACCCGGCCGCGGCAGGCCAGCAGCAGTTGGCAGGCACGGTCGAAGTCGCCGTCGAGACGCCCGATCAGGGCGTCGATGGCGTCACGTTCGAGTTCCAGGGTGCGTCGTGCGATATCGCGGACGCTCAAGGTCGGCATTTGTGCCGAGGAGGGGTGTTTGCTCATGGACATGATTGTTGCCGTTTAACGCCGTTGTCACAAGGGGCCCGCCGCGACCGAAAGGCCGAGCCAGGTCAGATAAAACGCATAGGTGCAGGCCAGCAGCGCGCCGATCCAGCGCCCCAGGCGCCCTCGGCGTTGCCACAGCAGCAGCGCCGCCAGCAGCAGCGTCAGGCCAAGCATTACCGGAAAGTCGCGGCCGGCGGCTGCGGGATCGGTGGCTCCCGGCGCCAGCAGCGCCGGTACCGGCAGTACCGCCAGCATATTGAATAGGTTGGAGCCGATGACGTTGCCGATGGCCAGATCGTGGTGGCGCTTCAGCGCGCTGGCCACGCAGGCGGCGAGTTCCGGCAGGCTGGTGCCGATGGCGACGACGGTCAGACCGATCACCAGCTCGCTTACGCCAAAGGTGCGTGCCAGCTCAGTGGCGCCCCAGACCAGGGCGCGGGAGCTGGCGATCATCACCGCCAGGGTCAGCACCAGCCAGCCGATGGCCTTGCCCAGTGCCATGCCGGGAATGTCGTCGGCCATCTCCTGTTCGGCCTCGTCGGCGCGAAACAGCCACCACAGACTGAATACCAGCAGCGCGATCAGCAGGGCCGCGTCGAGGCGATCGAGGCTGCCATCGGCCAGGGCGTAGCCGGCGAGGCCGGTGGCGCCCAACAGCAGTGGCAGCTCGCGGCGCACGATGGTGAAGCGCACCGGGATCGGCACCACCAGTGCAGTCACGCCCAGTACCAGCGCGATGTTGGCGATATTGGAGCCCAGCGCATTGCCGGTGGCCAGGTCGGGGGCGCCATCCAGCGAGGCCATCACCGAGACCACGATTTCCGGGGCAGAGGTGCCGATGGAGACGATGGTCATGCCGACCAGCATGATGCTCATGCCGGCGCGGTAGGCGGTGGCGGCGGCGGCGCCGACAAAGCGATCCGCGCTCCAGAGCAGGCCCACCAGGCCCAGGGCGACGACGACAGATGGTAACAGCATGGAGAACGACTTGGTTGCAGAAAGGGCGCCCATTGAACCCTTAGATAAACCTGCGCGCAAGCGCGCAACCGGGGCACTGGCATGCTGCATTTGAGTTAAGATACGATGTTCGAAAACCGAGCGCGGCTCAAGGCGCTCTATTCTCAAGGTTCGGACTCAGGTCTGGCCAGGCGTCGAATCCGAGGATTCGGGGCGGGCGTCCGGTCTGAACCGCCGGTTCACGGTGATACTGACTCTATAGGGACTGCGATGACGGCTTCCTCCTTGGTGGAGGTGGAGAATCTGCATTTCACGCGCGGCGACAGGGATATCTTTCGCGGCGTGGATCTCTCCATACCCCGCGGCAAGATCACGGCCATCATGGGGCCAAGTGGCACCGGGAAGACTACCCTGCTGAAACTGATCGGGGGGCAGCTCAACCCCAGTGGCGGACGCGTCCTGATCGATGGTCAGGACGTCCATCGCCTGTCGCGCAAGGATCTGTTCCAGATGCGTCGGCGCATGGGCATGCTGTTCCAGAGTGGCGCGCTGTTTTCCGATCTCAGTGTCTACGAGAACGTGGCCTTTCCGCTGCGGGTGCACACCGATCTGCCGGAAAGCATGGTGCGTGACGTGGTGCTGATGAAGCTCGAGGCGGTGGGGCTGCGTGGGGCCAGAGACTTGATGCCAGCAGAGCTGTCCGGCGGCATGACACGGCGTGTGGCGCTGGCGCGGGCGGTGGCGCTGGATCCTGAATTGATTCTCTACGATGAGCCCTTCGTCGGCCAGGATCCGATCTCCATGGGTGTGCTGGTCCAGTTGATTCGACGGCTGAATCAGGCGCTGGGCTTGACGGCGGTGGTGGTCTCCCACGATATCAAGGAGACCCTGTCCATCGCCGACTACGTCTACGTGGTCGCCGACGGGCGGGTCATGGCCCACGGCACGCCGGCGTCGCTGGACGTGGAACAGGACGCCCGAGTCAGTCAGTTCGTGCATGGTGAGCCGGATGGCCCTGTGCCGTTTCACTACCCGGCCAACGATTTTCACGATGACATTCTGGGCCAGGGGAGCCGTCCATGATCGAACGAATCACCCATATGGGACGGCGCGGCTGCGACCTGCTGGAGGCCGTCGGCCGGGCCAGCATCTTTCTCGGCCAGTCCATGCTGGGGCGCCCCTCGGCAGAAGGGTTCAGCCTGTGGGTGGCCCAGGTCTATGCGGTCGGTGTGCTGTCGTTGGCCATCGTGCTGGTGTCGGGGCTGTTCATCGGCATGGTGCTGGCGCTTCAGGGTTACACCATCCTGGTCGGGTTCGGTGCCGAGGACGCGCTCGGCCAGATGGTGTCGTTGGCCCTGTTGCGTGAACTGGCGCCGGTGGTGGCGGCGCTGTTGTTCGCCGGGCGCGCGGGCTCGGCATTGACCGCCGAGATTGGCCTGATGAAGGCCACCGAGCAGCTGACCAGCATGGAGATGATCGGCGTCGATCCGCTGCGTCGTATCGTGGCGCCACGCCTGTGGGCGGGGTTCGTCTCGCTGCCGCTGCTGACCATCGGCTTCAGCGTGGTCGGCGTGTACGGCGGCTACCTGGTCGGGGTCGAGTGGCTCGGGGTGTTCGAAGGCTCGTACTGGGGCAACATGCAGGCCAGCGTCGGCTTCTTTACTGATATCGGCAACGGCGTGGTCAAGAGCATCGTGTTCGCCATAGTGGTCACCTGGATTGCCGTGTTCCAGGGGTATGATCTGGTGCCGACCTCGGAAGGTATTTCGCGGGCCACCACCCGTACCGTGGTGTATTCCTCCCTGGCCGTGCTGGGCTTGGATTTCGTTCTTACCGCCGTGATGTTCGGCGGGCTTTCCTGATTCTGCGGAGACTGTCCATGAAGCGCAGCAAGACGATGGAGTTTGGTGTGGGCCTGTTCATGCTGGCCGGTATCCTGGGGCTGGTATTCCTGGGGCTCAAGGTCAGCGGCCTGGACCTGCAACGTGCCGACGACACCTACGAGCTCCGGGCCAACTTCGCGAATATCGGTGGGCTCAAGCCGCGGGCACGAGTGACGATGGCCGGGGTGACCGTGGGACGGGTAGAGAGCATCGAGCTGGATACCGAATTCTACGATGCCGTGGTGGTGATGTCGCTGGACAGCTCCCTGGCCGGCAAGCTGCCGGATGACAGCACCGCGGCGATCCTTACCTCGGGCCTGCTTGGTGAGCAGTACATCGGGCTGTCGGTCGGGGGATCACCGGAGATGATCGCCGAGGGTGAGGCGATTCGTGATACCCAGTCCGCGCTGGTGCTCGAGGAACTGATCCAGCAGTTCGTGTCCAATCTGACGAAAGACTGATCCGGCAGTTTCCGGAGATACAAGGAGGCAACCCATGACCCGTTCTTTGCCCGCAATGGTTCACCTGCGCCGCTGGTTGATGGCGCTGATGATGGTGCTGGCCAGTCTGCCGGCCATGGCCCAGCAATCCCCCGAACAGCTGATTCGCGACAGCGTCAATGATCTGATGGGGATGATCGGCGGCCGAGAGGCCTACTTCATGGACCGTCCCGACGAGCTCAAGCAGATGGTCGACGAGAGTCTGCGTGGCGTCGCCGACTTTCGCTACATCGGCGCCAGTGTGATGGGCCGCTACTTCAACAATGCCACGCCGGAGCAGCGTTCGCGCTTCGTCGAGGTGTTCAAGCAGACCCTGCTCGACACCTATGCCAAGGGCCTGGTGACCTTCGAGTACAAGGAAGTTCGCGTGCTCGATAACCAGTCCGCCTCACGCTATGACGATCAGGACAGCGTCGAGATGGAAGTGGTGGCCACCGATGGCACCATCTACCCGGTCAACTACACCCTGCGCAAGTCCAACGGCCAGTGGCGGGTGGTCAATGTCATCGTTAACGGCATCAATCTCGGTCTGACCTTCCGCAACCAGTTCGATCAGGCCATGCGTGACCACAACCGTGACTACGACGCCGTGATCAACAACTGGTCGCCGGATGTCGGCGTCGACGAACTGGAGCGCGGTGCGTGAGCGTGTTGATGGAAGTGGCGTCGGCCCGCCTGCTCGAGGACGGAAGTACACTCCGGGTGTGTGGCAAGGTCGACTTCGACGGGGCCGCGGACATGGCCGAGGCAGGTCGTGAGTGGCTCCAGAGTCGGGCATCGGGCACCTCGGTGTGCCTCGACCTGAGCGAGGTGGAGCACGTCTCCAGCGCGGCGCTGACCATGATGCTCGAGTGGGCGCGTACCATTCGCCGGATCGGGCTGTCGCTCAACAGCATCAAGCTGTCGGCGCAGCTCAGGCAGTTGACCGAGCTTGCCGGTCTGGATGATCTGTTGCCTTCCAGCACCGTTACCGCCTAGCGGCGGTTGTCTGGCTGCTGGTGTCCGTGATGCGCCTGGTTCGACGTCTGAATCCAGCGCCTTGATCCGGGCTGCTCGCCCTCGCCGCTAGCCCTTCCGGCACCCCCGACCACCGCAAGGTGGCCGGGGGTGTCTTTTTTGTGACGGATGTATAGGTGGAAACCTCGCTGCGTCATCGCCAAGCGCGCCGCTTTTCTTTACCATATGCCCTTTGAGTTTTTTCGGGACGTCACGGCGAGGCTGTGGGCGTCTCCCGTCATTGGTCTGGTCAAGGAGCAGGTGCATGCAACCCAGCGACGTCAAAGCGCTGCTCGAGAGCCGTGTCGACGGCTGTGAATTTCATATCCAGGGTGAAGGCTGCAACTTTCAGGTGATTGCGGTGGGCGAACGCTTCGCCGAGCTGTCACCGGTCAAGCGTCAGCAGGTCATCTATGGTGCGCTGTCCGAGGAAATCGCCTCCGGCGCCCTTCATGCGGTCAGCATCAAGACCTATACCCCCGCACAGTGGCAGGCTGCCGCCGAAAACACCGGAGCCTGATGGTACCGCCTTCATGGACAAATTGATCATTACCGGCAACGGACCCGCCGAGGGCGACGTCTGGGCCAGTGGCGCCAAGAATGCAGCGCTGCCCATCCTGTGCGCCACCCTGCTGTCCGAAGAGCCGGTCACCATCGGCAATCTTCCCCACCTGCAGGACATCACCACCACCCTGGAACTGCTCGGCCACATGGGCGTGCAGGCGGTGATGGGCGAAAAGATGTGCATTCAGCTTAACGGAGCCCAGGTCAGCGATTGCCACGCGCCCTATGAGCTGGTCAAGAAGATGCGCGCCTCGATCCTGGTGCTGGGACCGCTGCTCGCCCACTTCGGCAAGGCCGACGTATCGCTGCCGGGCGGGTGCGCCATCGGCTCGCGTCCGGTGGACCTGCATATTCGTGGCCTTGAGGCCATGGGTGCCGATATCCGGGTCGAGGGTGGATACATCCGTGCTACCACGCCGGGCCGCCTCAAGGGTGCCACCATCTTCTTCGATACCGTGACCGTGACCGGTACCGAGAACCTGCTGATGGCCGCGACCCTGGCCGACGGCACCACGGTGCTCGAGAACGCCGCCAAGGAGCCCGAAATCGTGGATCTGGCCGAGTGCCTGATCAAGATGGGTGCCGATATCCGTGGTCACGGTACTGACACCATCACCATCGAAGGGGTGGAGCGGCTCCACGGGGCTCGCCACGACGTCATGCCGGACCGTATCGAGACCGGCACCTTCCTGGTCGCAGCGGCGCTCAGCCGTGGCCGCGTTAGGGTGCGTCGTACCCGTGCCGACATTCTCGAGGCGGTGCTGGCCAAGCTCGAGGAGGCGGGGGCCAGGATTACCACCGGTGAGGACTGGATCGAGCTGGACATGGAAGGGCGCAGGCCCAGGGCGGTCAATATCAGGACCGCTCCGTATCCGGCCTTTCCCACCGACATGCAGGCCCAGTTCGTGGCCATGAATGCGGTGGCCGAGGGCTCCTCGCGAGTGGTCGAGACGATCTTCGAGAATCGTTTCATGCACGTGCAGGAGTTGAACCGCATGGGCGCCAACATCGCCCTGGAAGGCAACACTGCCGTCATCGAAGGCGTCGAGCATCTGTCCGGTGCACCGGTGATGGCCACCGATCTGCGCGCTTCGGCCTCACTGGTGATCGCGGCGATGATGGCCAAGGGCGAGACCCTGGTCGATCGTATCTACCACATCGATCGCGGCTACGAATGCATCGAGGAAAAGCTCCACCTGCTGGGTGCTCGGATCAAGCGCGTCCCGGGCTGAGCTTTCTTCGCCCAGCCGGCTCGGACTGCCCGAGCCGGCGCGGGGAAACACGCCACATTGACTTCCAACCCGACAACCGGGCGAGACCATGAGCAAGCAATTGATAGTGGCGCTCTCCAAGGGGCGCATTCTCGACGAGACGCTGCCACTGCTGGCGGATGCCGGCATCCGGCCCGCCGAGGACCTGGGCAAGAGTCGCAAGCTGTTGTTCGACACCAATCTGCCAGACGTCAAGCTGGTGGTGATTCGTGCCACCGATGTGCCGACCTATGTGCAGCTGGGGGCGGCGGACCTGGGGGTCGCCGGCAAGGATGTGCTGCTGGAGCACGGTGCCGAGGGGCTGTATGAGCCGCTGGACCTCAATATCGCGCGTTGCAAGCTGATGACCGCTGGTATTCAGGGTGCCGAGCCCGCCCGTGCCCGGCGTCGGGTGGCGACCAAGTTCGTCAATGTGGCGCGGCGCTATTACGCCGAGCAGGGCATCCAGGCCGAGGTCATCAAGCTGTACGGTGCCATGGAGCTGGCGCCGCTGATGAACCTGGCTGACGAGATCGTCGATATCGTCGATACCGGCAATACGCTGCGTGCCAACGGTATGGAGCCACGGGAACTGATGGCCCATATCAGCACCCGGTTGGTGGTCAATCAGGCCTCGATGACCATCAAGCATGATCAGATCAAGCCGCTGCTGCGCCGCTTGAGCGACGCCGTCGAGGCGCGGCGGCAGGCGGCAAGCTGAGCGCACCAGCCAACGGAACCCGAGGGTTCTCAACGTATGGCCAAGACAGAAGCGGAGATTTCCGACATGAGCCAAGACACGCCCCTGGTGGCCCGACTCTCGACCCGGGACGCGGATTTCGAGTCCCGTCTCACCGACCTGCTGGCGTGGGAAGGCGTGTCGGACCATGGTGTCCAGCAGGCGGTCTCCGAGATCATCAGCCAGGTGCGTCGGGAGGGCGACGCCGCCCTGGTGGCGCTGACCTGTCGCCTCGATCGCCTCGAGGCCTCGAGCATGGCGGATCTGACCCTGGGGGCCGATCGTCTCGAGGCTGCCTACGCCGCTCTGCCCGACGACCAGCGTCAGGCGCTGGCCACCGCCGCCGAGCGTATCCGCGTCTACCACGAACGCCAGAAGCCCACTTCCTGGCAGTACACCGAAGATGACGGCACCGTGCTGGGGCAGAAGGTGACGCCGCTGGATCGCGCCGGTATCTATGTGCCCGGCGGCAAGGCCGCCTATCCCTCATCGGTGCTGATGAACGCTGTGCCGGCCCACGTGGCGGGAGTGCGGGAGATCATCATGGTGGTGCCCACGCCCGACGGCGTGGTCAACGATCTGGTGCTGGCGGCGGCGCATCTGGCCGGGGTCGACAAGGTGTTTACCCTGGGCGGTGCCCAGGCCGTGGCGGCGCTGGCCTATGGCACCGAAAGCGTGCCCAGGGTCGACAAGATCGTCGGGCCGGGCAACATTTATGTGGCCACCGCCAAGCGCGCGGTCTTTGGTCAGGTGGGGATCGACATGATCGCCGGGCCCTCCGAGATCCTGGTGGTGTCCGACGGCCAGACCGATCCTGACTGGCTGGCCATGGACCTGTTCTCCCAGGCAGAGCACGACGAAGACGCCCAGGCGATCCTGGTCAGCTGGGATGTGGAGCATCTGGCGGCGGTGGAAGCGTCCATGGAACGGCTGCTGCCGACGCTCGAGCGCGAAGCCATCGCCGGGGCCTCGCTGCGTACGCGCGGTGCGCTCATCGCCTGTCGTGACGAGGGCGAGGCGCTGGAGTTGATCAATCGCATCGCGCCGGAGCACCTGGAGTTGTCGGTGGAGCACCCGGAGCGACTGGCGGAGCAGGTGCGCCATGCCGGAGCCATCTTCATGGGACGGCATACCGCTGAGGCGCTGGGCGACTACTGCGCTGGTCCCAACCACGTGCTGCCGACCTCGGGTACGGCGCGCTTTTCGTCACCGCTTGGCGTCTATGACTTCCAGAAGCGCTCTTCGATCATTCACTGCTCGCCACAGGGGGCGTCTACCCTGGGCAAGACCGCCTCGGTGCTGGCTCGTGGTGAATCGCTGACCGCCCACGCGCGTTCGGCGGAGTACCGCATCAAGGATTGAAGCGACGCAGGGCCGGTGGTCGTTGTGACCGAGCGCCCCCGGCCCCAGACAGGCATCCAGACATGAAAAGGCCCGGAGCAATTCCGGGCCTTTTCATGTCTGGACGGTGGGGCACGCCTGGGCACTGCTTCTGCGTTACCCACCTCGGGGTGCGTCTCAGGGGGCTGACTGGCTGCTGCCGGTCTGCTGCGACTGGGATTGGGGCGTGGGGCGCTCGCCGACTTCCAGTTCCACCTCGATCGGCTTGCCGTCGCGGGCGACGCTGACGGTCAGGGTGGTGCCGGGAGCCACCGCAGCGATGTCGCTCATGGTCCGACGCGGATCGATCACCGCGCGACCGTCGACCTCGAGCAGTACGTCTCCGGGTTTCAGTCCCGCCCGGTCGGCCGGTCCCTGGGACACCACGCCGGCGATGATTACCCCGGCTGGCGCCTGCAGGCCGAAGGAAGCGGCCAGTTCCTGGTTCAGCTCCTGGGCCTCGATGCCGAGCCAGCCGCGGATGACCCGGCCGTGGGTGACCAGCTCGTCGAGGATGCTGCGGGCCAGGTTGGCCGGGATCGCGAAACCGATACCCTGGGAGCCCCCCGAGCGGGAGAAGATGGCGGTGTTGATGCCGACCAGGGCGCCGTCGGGGTTGATCAGGGCGCCGCCGGAGTTGCCCGGGTTGATCGCCGCATCGGTCTGGATGAAGTCCTCATAGGCGTTGAGTCCCAGATGGCTGCGACCGGTGGCGCTGATGATGCCCATGGTTACCGTCTGGCCGACCCCGAAGGGGTTGCCGATGGCCAGCGAAACGTCGCCCACCGCGACCTTGCGCGAGTCGGTCAGCTCGATCACCGGCAGGTCGCCGAGATCGATCTTGAGTACCGCCAGGTCGCTTTCGGGATCGGTGCCGATGACCCGGGCCAGGGTCTCGCGGCCGTCGCGCAGCGCCACCTGGACCTGGTCGGCGCCGCTGATGACGTGGTGGTTGGTCAGCACGTAGCCGTCCTCGCTGACGATGACGCCGGAGCCAAGGCTCGAAAGCATGCGTTGGCGCGACGGCACGTCATTGTTGCCGAAGAACTGGCGGAAGAAGGGGTCTGACATCAGCGGGTGGGTTTCCCGTTCCACGACCCGCGAGGAGTAGACGTTGACCACCGCGGGCGCGGCCTTCTCCACTGCCTCGGCGTAGCTCACGGGGCCGCCACGGCGGTCCAGCGGCGCAGCCTCCTTGACCTCGGGGGCAGGACGTTGCGGTGCCTGCTGCTCGGTGGTTGTCGCTGGTGGCGTGGCGGGAACTACCGTCAGGCTGTCACCGCTCGGTGACGGTAGTCTGCCGAGCCGTTCGGGGAAGGCATTGATCAGCACGATGGCGAGCAGAATGCCGATGAGGACCGGCCAGATATAGGTCGAGAGGGTGCGTCGCATGCGGCGATGATCCTTGGCGCTTGGCAGTGAGGCGGTCGCGGGCCGGCGGGGCGGTGCGTACAATGTGCGCCATTGTAGCATCGCCAACCTGATGCTTGTTTGGAGCTATTTCAGGAGATCTCATGATAGACCGCGACGAACTGGTATCGGCCTGCGAGCAGCTGCTGGAGGCCCGGCGCTTCAAGGACTACACCGAGAACGGGCTGCAGGTGGAGGGCGCACGCACGGTCACCCGTGTGCTTTCCGGCGTCACCGCCTGTCAGGCGCTGCTTGACGAGGCGGTGCGCTGGCAGGCCGATCTGGTGCTGGTGCACCACGGCTACTTCTGGAAGAACGAGCCGGTGGCGGTTACCGGCATGAAGCGCCGGCGGCTGTCGACTCTGCTGGCCAACGACATCAACCTGCTGGCCTACCACCTGCCATTGGACGCCCATCCCGAGCTTGGCAACAATGCGACCCTGGCGCAGCGCCTTGGGTGGACGGTGGAGGGAACGCTGGACGCGCCCATGGGCGAAGGGCTTCTGTGGCACGGTCGGCTGGAAAGGCCAATGGGCGTTGCCGAGCTGGCTGCCCAGGTAGGAGCGTCGCTGGCACGCGAGCCGTTGGTGATCGAGGCGCCTGGTACCGACGCGGTGAGTCGAATCGCCTGGTGTACCGGCGGCGCTCAGGACATGATCATCCCGGCCGCCGAGGCCGGTGCCGAGGTGTTCGTTTCGGGCGAGATATCCGAGCGCACCACCCACCTGGCGCGGGAGATGGGGATCCACTATCTGGCGGCGGGTCATCACGCCACCGAGCGCTACGGCGTCCAGGCGTTGGGGGAATGGCTGGCGCAGCGCTTTGGTGTCGAGCACCGCTTCGTCGACATCGACAACCCTGCCTGAGCAGCAAGCGCTATCGACCGCTTGTGTCGCTGCCAACGCCAGAGCCCGCACCAGTGTGCGGGCTCTGTCATGGCGGGGTGGTCAGTAACGTGGCGGGCGAGGTTCTGCGTTCTGGTCGTCATTGGCCTGGCGCAGACCGAAGTCCTCTGACAGGGTGCCGCGGTTGCCGTCGGCGTAGTCCCGCGGAATGGCGATATCATCGCTGGTCTCGCCGGGTTCGCTGGGCGGTGTCACCTCGCCGCCGATGGCCTTGCTGCCAAGCTGGCGCGCCGACTCGTGAAGTTGGCGCTGCAGGGTGAGGGCGTCATCGCAGACCTGCCGGGCCAGGTCGTCCATCTGTTGCAGGTGGTCGTCGACACCGTCTTTCCACTCGGTCAGCTGGCGTTCCCGTTCGGTCAGCTTGAGGCGCAGCCTTTGGGCACTGCGTGCGCCGCCGTTGAGCAGGTGGTAGCCCAGTGCGCCGAGTCCAATTCCGGCCACCAGGCAAGCCGCCGCCAGGATCATGTTGAAGTTGCTTGGTTCCACGTAGTTCTCCCTGAGCTCTTTCGGACGACCCGCGGCCGCCGCCGGCCTGGCCGACGGCCCATTATAGAGGCGTTGGCTCATAAAGGGTCAATGGCCTGGGGCCTCCCTTGTCGTGCTGGCGTGATGCGCTGTTGCCGGTCGCGGCCTGGGACCTGCCATTCCTGTGTGGTCTGCGTATAATGCGGCTCCGAACTTGTTGACAGTCAGGACGCTACATGAGCTCTTCCCCGTCGAGCAGTGGTCGGCCAGAAACTCCGCTGGAACGCTACCGGCGCGACCTCCAACGTGATGATTTCACGGAGGATGCCGCCCAGGCCAATGCCGTGGCGCATCTGCAGCGACTGTATGACGAGCTGGTGGCAGCGCCCAAGGCCAAGGCGCCGGCGGCGGCGCGCGACGGCTGGGCGTCGAAGGTGAAGGGCCTGTTCGGGCGCAAGGAGGAAGAGCAGGAGCCGGCGCTGCCAGCCATCTCCGGGCTCTATTTCTGGGGCGGCGTCGGTCGTGGCAAGACCTACCTGGTCGACACCTTCTACGAAGCGCTGCCGTTTCCCCAGAAGATGCGCACCCATTTCCATCGCTTCATGCAGCGTGTCCACAACGAGCTGGATCACTGCAAGGGCGAGAAGAACCCGCTCCGGCTGATCGCCGGCAAGTTTGCCGAGGAGGCGAGGGTGATCTGCTTTGACGAATTCTTCGTCAAGGACATCACCGATGCCATGATTCTGGCCAATCTGCTCGAGGCGTTGTTCGAGCGCGGTGTGGTGCTGGTCGCCACCTCCAACATCGTGCCGGACGATCTGTACAAGGATGGCCTGCAGCGCTCTCGCTTTCTGCCGGCCATCGATCTGCTCAAGCGCCACTGTGAGGTGGTCAACGTCGATTCCGGCGTCGACTATCGACTGCGGGCGCTGGAGCGCGCCGAGATCTTCCATTCGCCGCTGGACGAGGCGGCGGATCAGGAGCTCGAGCGCAGCTTTCGCGAGATCGCCGGTCAGGCGGGGGAAGAGCAGGTGCCGGTGGAGATCAACCATCGCATCCTCAAGGCGCGTCGACTGCACGAGGACGTGGTCTGGTTCGACTTTCTCGAGCTGTGCGACGGGCCGCGCAGTCAGAACGACTACATCGAGCTGGCTCGCGAGTTCCACACGGTCCTGGTGTCCTGTGTGCGGCGCATGGACGCCGCCACCGACGATCAGGCCAGGCGCTTCATCAACATGGTCGACGAGTTCTACGACCGTGGCGTCAAGCTGTTGATGTCCGCCGAAGCGCCGGCAGAGGCGCTCTATGAGGGTGGCAAGCTGGAGTTCGAGTTCGAGCGCACTCTGTCCAGGCTTCAGGAGATGCAGTCCCGGGAGTACCTGGCGCTGCCCCACAAGCCTTGAGCCGACGGTGATTGCGTGTGTCCGAGGGGGTGACGGCACGCTTTCACTCATGTAGAATGCGCGCTCGCTCGACCGTTGTGGCGGCATCGTCCGGATTTCCGGGTGCCGCGCAACCAAGAAAAATAGGGATGATCTCTTCGCGGCGTGGTCTCGCTGAACACCTGTCGGGTGTCCAGAACACGACGAAAGGGATCCAACACATCGAATTGGTGATTTCATCCATGAAGACGTTCAGTGCTAAGCCGCAGTCCGTCCAGCGCGACTGGTATGTCGTCGATGCCGCGGACAAGACGCTCGGTCGTCTGGCTACCGAAATTGCTCGCCGCCTGCGTGGCAAGCACAAGCCGGAATACACTCCTCACGTTGATACCGGCGACTACATCGTCGTGATCAATGCCGAGAAGGTTAAGGTCACCGGCAACAAGGCCAGCGACAAGATGTACCATCGTCACACCGGTTACCCGGGTGGCCTGCGTTCCATGACCTTCAGCCAGCTGATCGACCACGCTCCCGAGCGTGTCATCGAAGGTGCCGTCAAGGGCATGCTGCCGAAGGGTCCGCTGGGCCGTGCCATGCACGCCAAGCTCAAGGTCTACGCCGGTTCCGAACATCCGCACGCTGCCCAGCAGCCGCAAGAACTGAACATCTGAGGGGATCTTCGCCATGACACAGCAGTATTACGGTACCGGGCGCCGCAAGACCTCAACCGCGCGCGTCTTCCTCAAGCCGGGCACCGGCAAGATCACCGTCAACAGCCGTGACCTGAACGAATACTTCGGTCGCGTGACTGGCCGCATGGTGGTTCGTCAGCCGCTGGAACTGACCGAGACCCTCGGCCAGTTCGACGTCTATGTCACCGTCAAGGGTGGCGGCGGCAGCGCCCAGGCCGGCGCCATTCGTCACGGCATCACCCGTGCCCTGATGCAGTACAACGAGGACTTCCGTCAGCCGCTGCGTGCTGCCGGCTACGTCACTCGTGACGCACGTGAAGTCGAGCGTAAGAAGGTCGGTCTGCGCAAGGCGCGTCGTCGCCCGCAGTTCTCCAAGCGTTAATCACCCACGCTTGCCGATCAACAACGCCCGGGCCATTGGCCCGGGCGTTGTCGTGTCCGGGGTTCGAAAAATTGTGTGCTGTAGTGCTCTGATGGTGGGGATCATCGGGTCGCCTGGCGGCGCTTGTTTCCCTCGTTAATCTGTCATCGTCTATGCCTTTTGAGCCGCCCTGTCCGTCAAGGCGAACAGGCACAGTGGTATAAAGTTGTTCCACGTCAATTGTCTGGGGCTTGCGCAGGGGGTCTGGGTCAGCCGGCTTCTTGTGCCGGTGGGGGGGATTTCCTAACATACAATCCACTTGTATCCGTGGTCACGGACATTCAAGGGGCCGTGAAAACAACAACGGATAAAGTCTGATGGGAGAAACCAGATCATGGCAGACAACGGCGTGAACAAAGGGCGACGCCGTTTCCTCGTAGGGGCGACCTCCGTAGTTGGAGCAGTCGGCGCCGTCGGGGTAGCGGTACCCTTTGTGGCTTCCTGGCAGCCTAGTGCCAGGGCTCGGGCGGCGGGTGCGCCCGTTCAGGCGGATATTTCGAAGCTCGAACCCGGGCAGCGAATGACCGTCGAGTGGCGGGGCCGTCCTGTATGGGTCATCAATCGCACGCCGGAGATGATCGAACGTACCGAGGCGTTGACCGACGAGGTGCTGGCAGACCCGGATTCCGCCAAGCCGATGCAGCCGGACTATGCCGGCGGTTCGCTGCGCTCCATTCGGCCCGAGATCGGTGTGCTGGTCGGCATCTGTACGCATCTGGGCTGTTCACCGCTGTTCAAGCCGGAGCCCAACGCCGAAGGCGTCGGTGTCGATGACTGGCCCGGTGGCTTCTTCTGCCCGTGCCATGGTTCGCGCTTCGACCTGGCGGGCAGGGTGTTTCGCAATGTGCCCGCTCCGGTGAACCTGGAAGTTCCACCCTACTACTTTGTCAACGAGTCGGTCATCGTGGTCGGCGAAGACGGGGAGGGCGCATAATGGCGAATCCCAACAAGGCCAAGGCCGAACGCGGTTTCATGCGCTGGGTCGATGATCGCTTCCCCGCCACCCAGATGTGGCAGGAGCATCTGTCCGAGTACTACGCGCCCAAGAACTTCAACTTCTGGTACTTCTTCGGCTCCCTGGCGCTGCTGGTGCTGGTCAATCAGATCCTCACCGGTGTCTGGCTGACCATGAGCTTCAACCCCAGCGCCGAGGGTGCTTTCGCCTCCGTCGAGTACATCATGCGTGATGTCGAGTACGGCTGGCTGATCCGCTACATGCACTCCACCGGCGCCTCGGCGTTCTTCCTGGTGGTCTACCTGCACATGTTCCGCGGCCTGCTCTATGGCTCCTACAAGGCGCCGCGTGAGCTGGTGTGGATCTTCGGCATGGCGATCTACCTGGCGCTGATGGCCGAAGCCTTCATGGGCTATCTGCTGCCCTGGGGACAGATGTCCTACTGGGGTGCCCAGGTCATCATCTCGCTGTTCTCCGCTATCCCGAGTATCGGTCCCGACCTGGCCCAGTGGGTGCGCGGTGACTATCTGATCTCCGGGATCACGCTGAACCGCTTCTTTGCCCTGCACGTGGTGGCGCTGCCTATCGTGATCCTGGCGCTGGTGGTGTTGCACATCATTGCCTTGCACGAGGTGGGGTCCAACAATCCCGATGGCATCGATATCAAGGCCAAGAAGGACGAGACCGGCAAGCCGCTGGACGGCATTCCCTTCCATCCCTACTACACGGTGAAGGATATCGTCGGAGTGGCGGTGTTCCTGTTCGTGTTTTGTGCGGTGATCTTCTACTTCCCGGAAGGCGGCGGCTACTTCCTCGAGAAGCCCAACTTCGAACCGGCCAACCCGCTGAAGACGCCGGATCATATCGCCCCGGTGTGGTACTTCACGCCCTTCTACGCGATCCTGCGCGCCATCACCTTCTCGCTGTTTGGTCTGGACGCCAAGTTCCTCGGGGTCATCTTCATGGGGGCGGCCATTGCGGTGCTGTTCGTGCTGCCCTGGCTCGACCGCTCTCCGGTGCGCTCCATGCGCTACAAGGGCTGGATCTCCAAGGTGATGCTGGTGCTGTTCGCGATCAGCTTTGTCATCCTCGGGGTGCTCGGGGTGCTGCCGCCGACCGGCGCCAGGACACTGCTGGCCCAGATCTGCACCGTGATCTACTTCGCCTTCTTCGTGTTGATGCCCATCTATACGCGGCTGGAGAAGACCAAACCCGTTCCTGAAAGGGTGACTGGCTAATGAAAAAGCAACTGTTCGCACTGCTCTTCGCGCTGGTCCCGCTTTGCTCCTTCGCCGCGGGCGGCGAGGGGGTGCACCTGCGCAGCATGTCGCCGGATCTGGAGAACCAGGCCTCGCTGCAGAACGGGATGAAGCTCTACGTCAACTACTGCATGGGCTGTCATTCCCTGGAGTACCAGCGTTTCTCCCGCGCGGCCGAGGATCTGGGGATGCCCCAGGATCTGGTCGAGGACAATCTGATCTTCTCGCCGGAACTGGGGTACAACGACCAGATGCACAAGGCGATGAGTGCCGAGGATGCCGAGGTATGGTTCGGCAAGGCGCCGCCGGATCTGACCCTGGAGGCCAGACTGCGCGGCACCGACTGGATCTACAGCTATCTGCTGAGCTTCTATCGTGACAGCGAGCGTGCCACCGGGGTCAACAATGTGGTGTTCCCGGCGGTGGGCATGCCCAACGTGCTCGAGCCGCTGCAGGGGGTGCAGGAGAAGGTCTGTGCAGCCTCCGATCATGCGGTCGGTGACGCCGAACTCGATCCGCTGACCGGCAAGTACCAGTCCTGCGAGACCCTGCAGGTGACGTCGCCGGGCAGCATGGAGCCCAAGGAGTTCGAGCAGGCGGTGTATGATCTGACCAACTTCCTGGCCTACGTGGGTGAGCCGTCCAAGCTGCATGCCCAGGCGCTGGGACCGAAGGTGCTGATCTTCATCCTGCTGTTTGGCATCATCGCCTACTTCCTCAAGCGCGAGTACTGGCGAGACATTCACTGACCGATTGGTCCACCATGGCGGGCGCGGGGTCGATGACCACGCGCCCGTTGCCTTTTCTGGTATCATCGTTGCGCCCGGGCGGACCCGCTGCGGGAGCAAAGATGTGCCCCTGATGCCCCCCCGAGAAGGGGGTTGTCGTGTTATCATCCCGGCTTGAACTGATGCGAGGATTGTTTCATGGGTGTAGTGGCCAAGCGGTCGTCGATGATCTTCTACTCCGGTGGCGAGGACCATTTCAGCCATCGTGTGCGGATCGTGCTGGCTGAGAAGGGCGTGGCCGTGGATATTGTCGAGGTGACCGACGACAAGCATCCCGAGGAGTTGGCGGACCTGAACCCTTACAACAGCGTCCCCACGCTGTTGGATCGTGACCTGGTGCTCTACGAGTCCAAGGTCATGATGGAGTATCTGGACGAGCGTTTCCCGCACCCGCCGTTGCTGCCGGTCTATCCTGTCGCGCGTGCCCAGAGCCGACTGTGGATGCATCGTATCGAGCGCGAGTGGTGCCCGATGGTCGATCGCATCCTGTCCGGCAGCAAGAAGGAAGCCGACAAGGCGCGCAAGGAGCTGCGTGAAAGCCTGATCGGTATCTCGCCGATCTTCGAGGACATGCCCTTCTTCATGAGCGAGGAGTTCACCCTGGTGGACTGCTGCCTTGCGCCGATCCTGTGGCGTCTTCCTGCGCTCAATATCGAGCTGCCCGAGAAGCAGGTACGGCCGCTGATGGGCTACATGGAGCGCGTGTTCGCCCGTGATGGCTTCCGTGCTGCGCTGTCCGAGGCCGAGCGCGAAATTCGTCCCTGATGTTTTGCTTGAACGGAATGCCTGAGCCGTGTGTGTCCGGTCGCCACCGGAGTCGCCCGAGTTCCCATTCGCCAACCAAGAGGGCCATATCATGAAGTCGAGCCGTCCCTACCTGGCCAGGGCGCTGTACGAGTGGCTGCTGGATAATGAATTGACGCCGTATATCGTCGTCGATGCGGAGTACGAGAACGTCGAGGTTCCCAGGCAATTCGTGCAGAACGGCCAGATCGTGCTGAACCTTGGCCCTACCGCCGTGCGTGATCTGGACATGGGCAACGACGTGATTCGTTTCTCGGCGCGCTTCAGTGGCAAGTCGGAGTTGCTGTTTGTACCGCTGCCTGCACTGATTGCCCTGTACGCCCGCGAGAACGGCGTCGGCATGGTCTTTGGTCACGAGCCTGAGCTTCCCGTCGAAGAGGCCAACGACGTCGATGCGCCGGCCCTGGAGAGCGTCAAGGATTCGTCAGAGGAGGAGTCTCCTGCCGCTTCCGATGAGGACGCAGGCGGTGAGTCCGATGGCGGCGATGGCGTGGATGAAGGTGTCGAGAGGTCCAAGCCGCCTCGCAAGGGGCGTCCATCCCTCAGGGTGATCAAGTAAGGCCATCGGGCGCATCGCGCTCTAAAGGTGGTCGGCGGCGAGCTGTCGTCGGCTTGATCTGCTGGAAAAGCGTGACCTCTTCACAAGCGGGACCTCTTCACAAGCGTGATCTCATAAAAAGCGGCGAG